>JAGIAB010000203.1:0-2798 GCA_017745135.1 Flavisolibacter sp. | reverse complement strand
CAACCTCTCTGTAAAAAAAGGACACGAGTTGTGGCAATTGGTCTTATCTCCCAAAGAAGATTCAGTTGAAGATGCAGATCTGCAGGAGAAAATAAGAAAATCAAAAATTTTGTTAGCGGGTACATGGAAGAATAAACCTTTTACTTATAAAATTTCAAAGGAGAAGGAGTTACAACGATTAGAATTTCAATAAACATGAAGTCTTTTTATTTTTTCCTGATTTCAATTTGTTTCTATGGTGGTGCTTTTGCTCAAATAGAAGGCGTATCCAAAATTTACGCCTATAAACAAAAACTAAAGTTGGGTACTGTGCGGGTTGATGAAAGCGGGAGAGAGGTTCCAAGAAAACCCCAATACAATTACTTTATTTATTTAGCCTCTACTACAAGTGTCAAACCAATAGAAATCTGGATTAATGGAGAAGCGTACGTTCCGACAGTAAGTAAAGTTACTGTTACGCCGGTTGAATATACGAATGCCTTTGATCCTAATCAATCGAAAATATTAGTTCCTAAAATAGGAAAGAATGTTTTGCAGTTAAGTCCATCGCTTACTAAAATAAACAAGCCTTCACTAAAAGGAAAAACATTATCTGAAAAAAACGAACTGGTGATTATTTACCAGGGAAGTGGCAAGATTGATAAGCCATATTATAAGGTTGTCTCAAAATTAACGGAACTCGATCCGGTGGATATGCAATAAATAAGGCCGGTAAGAATACCAGCCTTTAACCTAAACCGTCCGACTAAAATATGTTGAGTAATTTCTTTCTGCTCAATAATTTTCAACTACTATGCCAATAACTGATATTTGTGGATAACTTATTAAACGAAGAAAGAAGGATAATCGTTTCTTTCAAGTTGTTAAAAAAATATAGAAATGGCAATTCAACCCTGGAGAAAAGGTATTGTAACAAGAATTCAAGATGAAACACACAACATCAGGCGGTTTTGGATAAAAGTTCCTGAGTTAGACCGGTTTGATTTTATTCCCGGACAATTTGTTACCCTCGATCTTCCGATTCATGAAAAAATGAACAAACGCTGGCGGAGTTACTCTATTGCCTCCTGGCCCGATGGTACCAATGTGTTCGAATTGTTGATTGTTTTACTCGATCAGGGAGCGGGCACAACATATTTGTTCAATCATGTCCACGAAGGCTCCGAGTTAACTTTCCGAGGCCCGCAAGGGGTTTTTACGCTTCCTGACCCCATCGAAAAGGATTTGTACTTTATCAGCACCGGAACCGGTATTGCACCTTTCAGGGCAATGACGCACCATCTTCTCAACAATAAAATTCCACACAAAAATATTTACCTCATTTTCGGCACCCGAACCAAACACGACCTTTTGTATTTTGATGAATTGTCGAGGCTGCAGCAGGAAATTGAGAACTTTCACTATTTACCTACATTGTCAAGAGAAAAATGGAACGGTTGCTGTGGCTATGTTCATGAAGTATATGAGAATTTGGTCCACCAGAAAATGAACGGTGATTCAGAACTTCCGCCTGCCCATTTTTATTTATGCGGATGGAAAAACATGATTGACGAGGCCAAACTCAGGATTACAAAGCTCGGCTACGACAGAAAAGCAATTCATTTGGAACTTTACGGTTAATCAAAAATATTAAGGGACAGCAGAATCTGATGAAAATCATTTACTGGAATGATTAAAACAAGGTTTGAACATTAATTGTTTTATCACTTTTACTGTCTCGTACATAATTACGGCAATAAGCTGTAACTTTTTGAAAAACTGATACCTATGGGTCCAGCTTCAATGATCGTGTTGATACTCGCTGCAATCGCCTTTTCTGCAATTGCGATTTTGATCTCGAAAGTTGTTTTGAAAGCAACGACCAATCCTCAAAAGGGTGAACCATATGAATGTGGTGTTCCGACAAAGGGTAAAACCTGGACCCAGTTCAATGTGGGTTACTATCTCTTTGCTTTAACTTTTCTGGTATTTGATGTGGAATTGATATTCCTCTATCCCTGGGCTGTAGTAGCAAAAAGCATGGGATGGATTGCACTCGTTGAAATCGTGATCTTCTTTTTCATTTTGTTCATGGGCTTTTTATATGCTCATAAAAAAGGAGCATTAAAATGGAAGTAAGGCCTATCCCGACCTTCCCGGTGGGAAGGCCATCAACTCACAAACCTGACTTATGCAAGATGCAAATCAAAATATAGAAACTACGAAAAGCGAGGCTGGTGCTCAGGTCATTCCCCCACCGGGGGAACCGAAGGGGGCCGGATCGTCTTCCTTCCCAGGCCAAATTCACGAAGCTCCCGGTGGAAACTTTTTGACAAGCAAGCTGGATGATGTGATCAACTGGGCAAGAAGCAACTCTTTGTGGCCTCTTGTATTTGGAACCAGTTGCTGCGCTATTGAAATGATGTCTACAGCTTCGGCCAAATATGATTTCTCCCGTTTTGGTTTTGAAGTAACACGTGCCACTCCGCGACAAGCAGACGTAATTATTATAGCAGGAACCATCGTAAATAAAATGGCGCCGGTATTAAAAAGATTGTACGATCAAATGGCTGATCCAAAATATGTGATTGCCATGGGTGCTTGTGCCATTAGCGGTGGGCCGTTTTTCTATAACACGTATTCTGTTGTAAAAGGCGCAGACCACGTAATTCCTGTAGATGTTTATATACCTGGTTGTCCTCCCCGTCCTGAGGCTCTGTTGCATGCATTGATTACACTGCAACAGAAAATCAAGGCCGGGCTAACAAGAGAGCAAATCAGGAGTGAAACAAAAATTTAGTTCCGGGTTAAGTTCAAAG
>JAGIAB010000202.1 GCA_017745135.1 Flavisolibacter sp. | reverse complement strand
ACCTGGATTTTCTCAAAGAAGATGCTTTCAAAGAATTTTTTGACGACAACCAAAATTGGCTGGTTCCTTATGCAGCTTTTTGTTTTCTGAGAGATAAATATGGCACATCCGATTTCTCGAAATGGAAAACAAATTCTGTTTACAATGAAGAGGAAATAGAACGGCTTTGCAATCCGAGATCAAGAACATTTACTCAAATTGCCTTCCATTTTTTCGTACAATATCATTTGCATCTGCAATTAAAAGATGCAGCCAGCTATGCTCATAAAAGCGGCATTGCGTTAAAAGGTGATATTCCCATCGGCATTTACCGTTATGGTTGCGATGCCTGGACAGCACCGGATCTGTATCAAATGAATATGCAGGCCGGCGCACCGCCTGATGATTTTGCCGTAAAAGGACAAAACTGGGGTTTTCCAACTTACAACTGGAAAAAGATGGAAGAAGATCATTTCGATTGGTGGAAACAGCGCTTTCATCAAATGAGCAACTACTTTGATGCGTTCCGTATTGATCACATTCTCGGCTTTTTCCGTATCTGGAGTATTCCAACCGACGCTGTGGAAGGTATCCTGGGAAGATTCATTCCTGCGCTGCCGGTACACGTCAATGAATTCGGCGAAAGAGGAATTTGGTTTGAGTACGACCGCTATTGCAAGCCTTACATAGTTGATAGCATTATTCATCAAACTTTCAATTCACACTCTGAATTTGTAAAAGAACGTTTCCTTCAAAAAAATTCAAGAGGTGATTATGATTTAAAAGAAGAGTTTAACACACAATGCAAGGTTGAAGAATATTTTGCTTTGCAGGAGGAGACTGAAGAAAACAAACGCATTAAAACTGGTTTGTTTGACCTGATCTCAAATGTGATCCTTTTTGAAGAACCGGGTTCAAATCAACAACGTTTTCATTTCAGGATTTCGATTGACCAAACGTCTTCTTTTCAGCATTTTGATAATGCCACAAAAGCAAAAATTTGGGATCTCTATATTAATTACTTCTACCGCAGGCAGGATGAATTCTGGAAGAAAGAAGCCATGAAAAAATTACCAGCTTTAAAAGATGCTACGGATATGCTGATCTGCGGCGAAGACCTGGGCATGGTACCTCATTCGGTTCCTGAAGTAATGCAGGCTTTGGGCATTTTAAGTTTGGAAATTCAACGCATGCCCAAAAATCCAAACATCGAATTCTTTCATCCCAAAGATGCGCCTTATTTATCTGTGGTTACTCCTTCATCACATGATATGAGTACCATTCGTGGATGGTGGGAAGAGGACCGTGAAAAAACACAGCGTTTCTTCAACAATATTTTGGAAGAACAAGGCCCTGCACCTTATTTCTGCGAGTCCTGGATCAACAGGGCCATTGTGCTGCAACATTTATATTCACCGGCCATGTGGAGCATTTTCCAATTGCAGGACTTATTGGGCATGAGCGAAAAATTAAGAAGGCAGGATCCGCATGAAGAAAGGATCAATGTTCCGGCAAACTCCAATCACTATTGGAATTACAGAATGCATATTGGATTAGAGCAATTGATCAAAGAAAAAGAATTCAACGAAGAGTTGAAGGATTATATCACCAATAGCGGCAGGGGCCCCTTGTCCTTCGGTGGAGGATCCCAATAGCTATCGGGATAGATTTGATTTGTTTTTGTTATTTTGAAATTGTTTCAATTCAGAGTTATTTTTTTATTTACCAAACAGCATTACTACTATTTGACTTTACTTGCGTCGCACACTTGTACGTTCGATAATTTTTATCATCACTTGCCAAGAGTTATTACTTCATCGAACCTAACAAGTTTTGAAGAGATGCAACCGCTGCAGACGCTGCGATCGCCGCGGTTTACTACTCGTCGATTGAAAGACGATACAACTCTGTAATGACACTTCCAAAATGCACAATAGAATTACCAACCGGTGCAGTGAGTGACACAACGAACGGTGATAGTAGCAATATTGCTCACTACACAATTATCAACTCTTATTTAAAGAGCTCACTTCAAATAAAGCAGTACCCTCTGACTTCTTACCTCCGACCTTCAAAGAATCATCAAATAACAAAAGTCTCTCCGACCTTCCCGATAGCTATCGGGACCCTACCGGGGGACAGGGGGCCTTATGAAAGTCAATTACCAAACATACCACCTCAAATTCCGTCATCCATTCACCATTTCAAGAGGAACCAAAACACATCAGCCCACATTTATTTTAGAATTGGAACATTTAGGATGGAAAGGATACGGTGAGGCTCCTGCCATTACTTACTATCATATTCCTGTTGAAAAAATGGTCGAAGATTTAGAAAGAAAAAAAATCTTTGTTGAAAAATTTGCTTTCACTGAACCAGAACGCTGGTGGCATTACTGTCATCATCTTTTTCCTAATAACAGTTTTTTGGTTTGTGCATTGGACATGGCAGGCTGGGATATTTATGGCAAAATGAAACGGAAGCCCCTGAAAGAATTCTGGATGCCTGAAGAATCAAAAGATCCCCGCTGCGATTATACCATCGGCATTGATACCATTGATAAAATGGTGGAAAAGCTAAAAGAAAAACCCTGGCCGATTTATAAAATCAAACTAGGTACTGACAGAGATATTGAAATTGTAGAGCAACTGCGCAGGCACACCGATTCTGTTTTTAGAATTGATGCCAACGCTGCATGGAAAGCAGAAGAAGCACTGGAAAAGATAAATGCTTTCAAAAGTTTAGGAGTTGAGTTTATTGAACAGCCATTAGCTAAAGACGATTGGGAAGGAATGAAATGGTTGTACGAACGTTCGCCATTGCCCTTATACGCAGATGAAGCATGTGTTCGTGAAGAAGATGTAGAAAAATGCCATCAACATTTTCATGGTATCAATATCAAACTCACAAAATGTAGTGGTATTACACCTGCACTACGAATGATCAAAAAAGCAAGGGAACTAAATATGGGAGTAATGGTAGGAGCAATGAATGAATCAACCTTAGGTTCAGCAGCTATTGCGCACCTGATGCCTTTAATAGATTATGTTGATGCAGATGGACCACTGTTATTAGAAGAAGATATTGCAACGGGTTTGACTTATGAAAATGATGGAAGAATAATTACCTCAAGTGAGCCCGGTCTAGGAATTCAGGCCCATCCCGACCTTCCCGGTGGGAAAAGACGCCCCCCTTCCGATCCCGCCTTGGGCGGGACCACCAACGCACAGCCCTAACTTTTTTAACGATAACAAAAGCTCTCAACACTTCATCTATGCTGAGGGCTTTTTAGTTGCCATAAATGGCAAAGTTTTCAGAACACGGATGACACAGATTGAATAGATCAGCACAGATTTTTTTAAAGAGAACATCAGTGTAAATTCTTTTCATCTGTGTCATCCGTGTTCTGAAATATAGCAATGCCGAAGGCGTTGCTTAGAGTCTGAGAACTAAAGTTTCTCCAATCCCCTGCAATGAATTTCACACTGTCAGGGTCTGTGCTGCAGCGAAGTCCCTCCACCGGAGGTCCCGATAGCTATCGGGATTAGGGAGGCCTCCACTTACCAAATCCTCACTCTCAAACTATCTGCTCTATACATCGGTGATCCTTGCTTGATGTTATAGGCTTTATAAAAATCATCCACATTTACAAAAACTCCGTTCACTCTCCATTTTGCAGGTGAGTGTACATCAGACATAATTTGTGTGGCCAGGGCTTCTTTTCTTTCATGTCCTAACCAACCCAATGAATAACCAAGGAAGAAGCGTTGAAGCGGCGTCATTCCATTAATGGTTTTTCCGCTTTTATAAGTTTCGGTTTTCTTGAAAGCATCCAAGGCTAATACGGCTCCGCCTAAATCAGCAATGTTTTCGCCCAATGTTGCTTTACCATTGATGCGCAAAGAGTCTACCACAACATAAGCATCGTATTGCTTTACCATCATTTCTGCTCTCTTTGCAAATTCAATCGAGTCCTGCGGAGTCCACCACATTTTTAAATTTCCTTTTTCATCGTATTGCCTTCCTTGATCATCAAAGCCGTGCGTGATTTCATGACCAATGGTAGTAGCGCCTGCATAACCATATACCAATGCATCATCCAATTCTTCGTCACGCATTCCGGGTACTGTAAAAATTCCCGCTGGTAAAACAATTTCGTTGTTAGAAGGATTGTAATACGCATTATATGTTTGCGGATTCATATCCCATTCATCACGGTCAACAGGCTTGCCTAATTTGTTCGTTTCATAATTGTGCCACCAGGAGTTTGCATTCATTACATTTCTTACCAGCGGTCCACGGTCGATCTGCATGGCAGAAAAATCTTTCCATTTATCAGGATAACCCACTTTCTTCTTCATGGTGGAAAGCTTCACATATGCTTTTTCTTTGGTTGCAGGGGTCATCCAGTCCAGCTTTTCAATATGTTCTTTCAAACTTGTTTTTACTTCTTCAACCAGGTCTGAGTAACGTTTCTTTGCTTTTTCATCAAAGAATTCTTTTGCAAACACTTTTCCTAAAGCTTCACCCATTAAACCGTCCTGCAGATCAAGCATGCGCTTCCATCTTTCTTTTGGTTTTTCAAGTCCACGTAAGGTTTTGCCATAAAAATCAAAATAGTCTTTGTAGGTTTCTGAATCCAGGTAAGGAGTAGCAAACCTGATCAAAGAGAAACGCAGGTAATCCTTCCAGGTATCAATTGGAGTTGTTTTTAAAGCAGCTTCTAATTCTTTATAAAATTCAGGCTGGCCAACAACAACTGAATCGACATTCTTTACATCTTCTTTTGACAAATGAGAAGGCCAGTCAACAGATGGAGCCAGCCTTTTCAGATCTTTTATAGGGAACTTATTGTAGTTGGCATAAGGATCGCGAAGGTCCTCTAACTTGCGGGACGCTTTCGCCAATCTTGTTTCCAAAGCAAATTGAGCTTCCGCTTTTTTCTGTGCAGTCGCCTCATCTGCTCCTAATAACTTAAACACTTTGGAAACGTAAACTTTATAGGCATTGCGAACATTCGTTGTTCTCGAATCGGTATTGAAATAATAATCCCTGTTGGGCATTCCCAATCCGCCCTGCCACAGGTAAAACGACATTTGATCGCTGTTTTTGTCGTCCTGCGATACTCTTGCGCCATACAAAGTGCCGATGCCTTTTTTGTGAAAGTCTGCTACGGTTTGCAGCAGCGAGTTTAGATCCGTAACCGAATTTACCTGTGTTAATTCCTGTTGGATTGGTTGCAGTTTTTGTTTTTCCAAAGAAGCAGTATCCATTGCGCTGAACCAGAAATCACCAACTTTTTTGTCAACGCCTTCTTTTGCTTCCAAAGATTTTTCATTGATCGCTTTCAATCGCTTATATAATTCTTCCTGAACAGCATTTCCAATTCCCCAGGCACTTTGATCGCCGGGAATGGGATTCTTTTTGATCCAGCCTCCATTCGCGTACATAAAAAAGTCCTGTGAAGGATCAGCCGCAGAATCCAGGTTGGTAGAAAGGATATCATTAGCGGTGGTACTTTTCACCATGTTATTGCAACCTGCAGCTAACCCTGCAAGTGCAATAGTTACTAATAAAATACGCATGTAGTTTTGAATTTGTGCTAATATAAAAAATATGATCTGGCTTTGAAGTGTTTTTATTTAAGTGGAAAATACCAGTGAAACGGCAAATCTTTGCGATGAAAACAATACTTGATAAATTAAATCGCTTACAAATCGGCCTTAAATTTGTTATCCATACAGTCAAATTCGCCTGATGAGAAAGTTTAGTTTTCTAGCCCTGCTCTTAACCTGTTCTGTTTTCGCTCAATCCCAGGTACAAATCGGTTTGTTTGGTGGTATTTCAAATTATGTGGGTGACATGACCGATAAACCTTATACAAACTCAAAGGGTGCTTTTGGAGTCACCGTTGGTTATCAAATCCTGAGTCGTGTTAACCTGCGTGCAGGATTTACTTTTGCCAAAGTAAGTGGTGCAGACAGCCTTGCCAAAAAAGAGGATGTTCGCCTGCGCAATTTAAGTTTCCAGTCAAATATCTCCGAGTTCAGCGCCGTGGCTGAGATCAACACTTTTAATATGGACTATAAAATCTGGTCTCCTTACATTTTTGGCGGACTGGCTGTTTTTCATTTCGACCCTTACACGTATGATCAGCAGAATAATAAAGTTTATCTGAAGCCGTTGGGCACCGAGGGCCAGGGAATATCGGGCTATCAAAAACCTTATGCTTTAACGCAACTTGCGTTGCCTTTTGGTGGTGGCATTAAATACAATGTCAGCGATAAAGTTAGAATTGCCCTTGAAGTAGGCCTTCGCAAATTATTTACAGACTACCTGGACGATGTCAGCGGAAATTATGCTGATCCCAATGATTTATTAACGTACAGGGGACAGCAATCCGTTGATCTTTCTTATCGTGAAGACGAACTTCCTTTTGGCGATCCTTTTTATCCTCCGAAAGGAGAAACCAGGGGAAGCCCTAAATACAAAGACTATTACTACTTTACCGGTTTGCACCTGGTTTATACCCTGGGCGGCGATGGGAGTTCGGCTTTAAGAGGCGGCAGAAACAAACGTTATGGTTGTCCTACCGTTTTTTGACCTCACCCTAACCCTCTCCAGCGAAGCTGTAGAGGGAAGAAAGCCAACACACAAACCTCGCTTTTTCGAAGACTCATTACAGAATTAAAGCACACAAACAATTTGAGTGCTTTTTTGTTTTTCAACTGTGTTGACTCTTGAAATGAATAATGACTCGCCGAATAAGTCTTTGCTGTGCGGGAGCATTGTTCCCTCTCCATCTTTGATGGAGAGGGTCGGGGTGAGGTTTATTCATACTTTTGCAAACCAATGGCGTACAAAAATCTTCAGCATTTTATTGATGTTCTGGAAAGAGAAGGAGAGCTGGTCCGCATAAAAGAATATGTCAATCCGGAATTAGAAATTTCAGAGATCACCGATCGCATTAGCAAAACAAAAGGCGGAGGAAAGGCTTTGCTGTTTGAAAATACAGGATATGATTTTCCTGTATTGATGAATGCTTACGGCAGTGAAAGAAGAATGTGTTTGGCACTCGGCGTGAATCATCTGGATGATGTAGCCAAAGAAATTGAATCACTTTTTCAGTTATTGGCTTCGCCGAAGGAGGGCATTATTGATAAACTGAAACTGCTTCCTAAACTTAACCAATTTGCCAGTTGGATGCCGAAGGTAAAAAACGGAAGAGGTGAATGTCAGCAAGTGATCTTAAATGAGCCTGATATTACTAAACTTCCTGTAATTACCTGCTGGCCGAAAGATGGTGGTCCTTTCGTAACACTGCCTGTAATCCATACCAAAGATCCAAATACAAATGCACGCAACGTTGGCATGTACCGCATGCAGGTATTTGGGCCTACGTTAACAGGAATGCATTGGCATAAACATAAAGTTTCCGCCAAGCATTTCAACGAGTATAAAAAGCTTGGAAAAAAAATGCCTGTTGCTGTAGCCTTAGGCGGCGATCCTGCTTATGCTTATTCTGCCACAGCACCTCTACCGGAGAATGTGGATGAATACATGCTTGCTGGTTTTCTTCGCAAGAAAAAAGTGGAACTGGTAAAATGTATCACGCAGCCTGAAGTTGAAGTTCCGGCCGATGCGGAATTCATTATTGAGGGTTACGTTGATCCGGCTGATGAAATGATTTGGGAAGGGCCTTTTGGCGATCATACCGGCTATTATTCATTGCCCGATTGGTATCCGCGTTTTCACATCACCTGCATTACACATAAACAAGGTGCAATTTATCCGGCAACCATTGTTGGTATTCCACCGCAGGAAGATGCTTGGCTGATCAAAGCTTCGGAACGGATTTTTTTAGCGCCGATGAAGATGACGATGGTGCCCGAGATCATTGATATGGATATGCCCGTTGAAGGCGTAGCGCATAACCTGGTTATTGCACAGATCAAAAAAGACTATGCAGGACAAGGACAAAAAGTAATGAATGCCATGTGGGGTGCGGGGCAAATGATGTTCAATAAAATTTTGGTGCTGGCAGATGAGCAGGTTAAAATCCAGGATTACGAATCGCTGGCAAAATATGTTTTCAAAAACCTGAATCCTGCAACGGATATTTAT
>JAGIAB010000201.1:5699-6038 GCA_017745135.1 Flavisolibacter sp. | reverse complement strand
AATTACCCGCAAAACATGTGGATACAGGAATGGGCTTTGAGCGATTGGTAAGAGTGATCCAGGAAAAGCAATCGAATTACGATACCGATGTTTTTACAGGAACGATTGAGAAAATTGCCGCCATCACAAATCAAAAATACTCAGGCAGCGATTCAAAACCAGATATTGCATTTCGTGTTTTAGCAGATCACATCCGTGCCATTTCGTTCACCATTGCTGATGGACAATTGCCTTCAAACACCGGAGCCGGATATGTAATCAGAAGGATTTTAAGAAGAGCCGTTCGTTATTATTATTCTTATCTGAATTATCAGCAGCCCTTATTATTTCAATTGCTTC
>JAGIAB010000201.1:0-5689 GCA_017745135.1 Flavisolibacter sp. | reverse complement strand
CAATTTGAAAATGTATTTCCTGAATTGCATCAACAGGAGCAATTTGTTTCGAAAGTGATACGTGAGGAAGAAGAAGCGTTTTTGAGAACCCTGGAAAAAGGATTAAAGAGAATTGAAGACATCATTTCAAATTCATCTAAAAACATTTCAGGCAAAGATGCTTTTGAATTGTACGATACTTATGGCTTCCCTTTTGATCTTACACGTTTGATCGCCTCGGAAAGAAATCTTGTTGTTGACGAAGCAGAATTCAACTCTGAAATGCGAAAACAAAAAGAACGTTCCCGTGCTGCTACTGCCATTGATACTGAAGACTGGATTGTTGTAAACGAAGGCAACACCAATGAATTTGTTGGCTACGATTCTTTAGAAACTGAAGCCAATGTTTTGAAGTACCGTAAAGTAAAAGCAAAAGGAAAAGAAGCCTACCAGGTGGTTTTAGATAAAACTCCTTTTTATGCTGAAAGCGGTGGCCAGGTTGGTGATACAGGAGAGTTAGTAGTTCAAAGTTCAAAGTTCAAAGTCATTGATACCAAAAAGGAGAATGAACTCATAATTCATATTGTTGACAAACTGCCTTCGGATCTAAGTGGAAAAGTCATTGCCAAGGTAGATGCAACCAAAAGAAAACATACTGCCATTCATCATAGCGCTACACATTTGCTTCATGCAGCGTTAAGAAAAGTGCTGGGCACACACGTAGCTCAAAAAGGTTCTTTGGTAAATGCAGACTATTTGCGTTTCGATTTTTCTCACTTCAGTAAAATGTCTGAAGATGAAATCAGGCAGGTAGAAGAAATTGTAAATGAAAAAATAAGAGAGAACATTCCTGTTGTTATTCGCTACCTGCCAAAAGAAGAAGCGATGAAAACGGGAGCGATGGCTTTGTTTGGAGAAAAATATGGAGATGTGGTGCGGGTAGTTACCATCGACCCTAACTATTCCATCGAATTATGTGGCGGCACCCACGTTGGTGCTACGGGTGAATTAGGGTTCTTCAAAATCACTTCTGAATCAGCCATTGCGGCAGGTGTTCGCCGTATTGAAGCCGTAAGCGGACTTGCTGCTGAACAAATCATTAACGAACAACTGCAACAATTTCAGCAAATAAAAGAAGCGCTTAAAAATCCAAAAGATGTTTTAAAAGCACTCACAGCATTAGCTGAAGAAAATACTTCTTTAAAAAAGCAGGTTGAGAAGTTTGAACAATCACAATTAAAATCCCTGAGCTACGAACTTGCCCAAAAAGCCCTGCCATTGAACGGCAGCAATTTTATCGGAGAGATTGTCGATGTTCCTAATGCTGATGCTTTAAAGAAGCTGGCTTTTGAATTGAAGCAAAAAGTAAAGAATCCGGTCATTGCACTAGCTTCTGCTGTAAATGATAAAGCAAGTGTGGTCCTGCTTTTCGATGAAGCCATCAGCCAGGAAAAAAACCTGGACGCTGCTGCCATCATCAAACAAAAAATTGCTCCAATAATTAAAGGAGGTGGAGGAGGACAAAAAACCCTGGCAACCGCCGGCGGACAAGAAATTTCGGCCCTTCCCAAGGTTATCGAAGCCGTTAAAGCCCTGCTTTAAGCCATCTATCAATTTAACACTTGCGAAAGTTTTCGTAATCAGGAAAATGCTTTTATATTTGATCTACGAAATTTAACGTAGTAAATAAATTTGTCTGGTATGAAACAAGTTTTTATGAAAAGGTTGCTCATTGCAGGGATTGCGTTGCTAACCGTACCTTCTGTGTTTGCCCAAAAAGAAAAGGAAGACAAGGCTAAAGCTGGGAAAAAAGATGTTCAAACCATTATCATTACCCGCACTGGCGATAAAAATGAAAAAGTATTTGTTGAAGTTGATGGCGATAAAGTAAAAGTAAACGGGAAAGATGCCAAGGACAACAAAGATGTAAGTGTTCGTGTACAATCTATGTCCACTCCCAATATTTATTTCCGTGGTGGCGACAATGTTACGTCAGCACAGGGATTTTCTATTTTCAATGAAGATGAGAACCGGGCCATGCTGGGTGTAACTACTGAAGGCGATGATAAAGGAGCCGAGATTTTATCGGTGACTAAAGAAAGTGCCGCTGAAAAAGCCGGCTTGAAAAAAGGTGATATCATTACAAAAATTGGCGACCGCAAAATTGAAAGCAGCGATGATGTAACCGATGCGATCCGCAAACATAAGCCAGGTGATAAAGTATCGATTACCTACCTGAGAGACGGCAAATCTCAAACCGCTACAGCCGAATTAACCAAATGGAAAGGCGTTAGGATGGGTACTATGACTATACCACGCATTGACATTTTAGGTGGTGAAATGGGAGATTTAGATCAACGCTTCAATAGAAGATTGCCTTCCGAAACTTTTAGCCTTGCATTCGGCCGTCCAAGGTTAGGTTTATCCATCCAGGATACTGATGATGGCGTTGGCGTAAAAGTATTGGATGTGGATGAGGAAAGCGCCGCTGAAAAAGCCGGAATCAAAAAAGATGATATCATTATTGGCGTTGATGATACTGACGTAAAAGGAACGGAAGACGTGTTAAGAGCCACAAGAGGTAACCAGGATAAAACCTCTTATAAATTCAAAGTAAAACGTGACAACTCTACCCAAACTATCGAGGTAAAGATCCCACGCAAACTAAAAACAGCAGACCTATAAACAGGTGAAAGGTAGAAGACGAAAGGCAAAGGGTTAATAGACGACTCCTTACACCTTCAACCCTAAACCCTTTACCTTTTGCCTTTTGCCTTTTACCTTTTTAATAGTTCTTACTTCTTATGTGCATCAACCCCGGTTCTTTCAAGTACCGGGGTTTTTCATTAATAGATGGCTATGGCAAATGAGCTAAATTTGCCCGATGTCCGATAAAGTTCAATATGAAATTGTAGTGGGCCTTGAGGTGCATGCACAATTGCTTACAAAAACAAAATTGTTTTGTGGCGACACCACCGAATTCGGCAAGGCGCCCAACAGCCAGATAAGCGTCATTTCGCTGGGATACCCCGGCACCTTGCCAAGATTGAATAAGGAAGCAATTTCATTAGCCGTGCGGTTAGGATTGGCTTGTAACTGTCAAATTGTTCAGCATAATTATTTTGCCCGCAAAAATTATTTTTATGCTGATTTACCCAAAGGTTACCAGATATCTCAACATACTACACCCATTTGCAAAAATGGATTTGTAGAATTTACTGTTGGAAAAGAAACCAAAAAAGTACGCCTCAACCGCATCCATATTGAAGAAGATGCCGGTAAAAGCCTTCACGACGAGGACAGCGATTTTTCCAACCTTGATTTTAACCGGGCAGGAATGCCTTTACTTGAAATCGTTACCGAGCCTGACCTCAGGAGTGCAGAAGAAGCTTTTGCCTATGTTACTTCATTAAGAAAACTTGTGCGCCATTTGAACGTTTGCGATGGCAATATGGAGCAGGGCAGTTTACGGTGCGATGTAAATATTTCGGTTCGCAAAAAAGGAGAACAAAAATTAGGAACCAAGGTTGAGATCAAAAACCTCAACTCCATCCGATTCATTAAAAAAGCTATTGAGTTTGAAACTGGCCGTTTGATTTCATTGCTGGAAGAAGGAAAAACAATTGTGCAGGAAACAAGAGGCTTCGATGAAACTGATTTCACAACTTACTCTATCAGGGTCAAAGAAGACGAAGACGATTACCGCTATTTTCCCGAACCCGATCTTCCTCCTTTCTTTATTTCCAAGGAAACGATTGAAAAGATCAGGAGTGAAATGCCGGCATTGCAAACCGAGATCAAAGAAAAATTAATTGCAGAATACGGTCTTAGTGCTTACGATGCCGAACAACTGTCAGGAGATTCTGAACTGAGCAATTTCTTTTTTGAATTGGCGAAGCATAGCAATAACTATAAGGCTTCAGCAAACTGGATCCTTGGTCCGGTAAAAAATCATTTGTCTGCCAATGAAATTGCACTCGATGAAACAGACCTTCATCCAGAAGCCATTGCAGAAACGATTGACCTGATCGATAAAGGAAAAATCAGTTATGGAATTGCAGTGCAACAGATCTTTCCGGCGCTTCTTAAAAACCCTGCTTTAGACCTGAACCAGTTCATTGAAGAAAATCAATTGCAAATTCAAACCTCGCAAACTGAAATTGAAAGCCTGATTGAAGCCGCATTGAACAAACATTCTGAAAAAATTCCCGAATACAAAAAAGGTAAAAAAGGTTTGATCAGTTTATTTGTAGGCGAAGTCATGAAGCTTTCAAAAGGCAAAGCAGACGCTAAACTGGTTACAGAAAAAATCATTGAAAAATTAAAAGCATAGTTGATGAACAGAGTTCTTTTTGTCCTGTTGATTTTTGGATTTGTCTCTTGTACTTCCAAATCCGGCAATTCCTTTACCGTTGAGGGTACAGTTAAAAACACCAATGCCCCTATGATTTACCTGGAACAAAATCTTGCCAACCAGGAAAGGCCATTGATCATTGATTCTTCAAAAATTGAAAGTGACGGAAAATTTAAACTAACCACCACTACAAAAGAAGAAGGAATATTTAGTTTGAGGGCAGGTGATGCCGGATTGCCATTTGCTGTTTTGATCAATGACTCAAAAAAGATTAAGGTCAATGCAGACCTTAGCAATCGAAACAACCCGTACACCGTCGATGGTTCCAGGGCAAGCGAGGAATTGATTCAATTTGACAAAATGATTGGGCAGAAATTAGAAATCTTGTCGCATTACTCACAGCATTATGATTCACTGATCCGCACAAAAGCCCTCAATATTGAACAACAAAAAACGATTGATAGTTTGCGAAGAGTGGATTCTCTCGGTTACGAATCGGAATCGCAGCAAATGAAAAATTATGTTTTGGATTTAACCAAAAAAAACATCAGTCCTTCATTAACTACCTATGTCGTTAGCACCTTTCAGCAAATTGCAGAACGCTATGGAATGAGAGGTTTCACTCCCACAGAAGTTTCGGAGATAGTAAATAATGGGCTAAGCAAATTTCCGGACAATACAACACTGCAAGAATGGAAGAAAACATTACGTCCCGGCAAAGCTCCTGATTTCGCATTGGCTGATACCACCGGTTCGCCAGTATCACTTTCATCATTAAAAGGAAAATATGTGCTGGTTGACTTTTGGGCAAGCTGGTGCCTTCCCTGCAGGAAAGAAAACCCGCATATTGTTGCTGTTTACAATCAGTTTAAGGACAGAAACTTTACGATTCTTGGAGTTTCTCTGGACACTTTAAGACAAGACTGGATGACGGCTATCCATACCGATAAATTAACCTGGAATCATGTAAGTGATTTAAAAGGATGGGAAAACAAAGCAGCAGCCATGTATGGAGTACAAAGTATTCCCTACAATTTTTTAATTGATCCGGATGGAACAATTATCGCAGAGGGAATGACAAGCAGTGAGTTGGAAAGGAAATTGAATGAAGTATTGAAATAACGATACTTCATTCAATAAATAACGACTCCATCCCGGCTGCTTATTTTTTACTCTTTGCTTTACTATAAAAACCAATAATCAAAGCCGGCAACAAAACGAGGTTTGCAATTGTAGCTGTGATTAAAGTAAGAGAAGTTAACCAACCCAAAGCCTTTGTTCCGCCAAAGCCGCTGAAACAAAAAATTACAAAGCCTGCAATTAAAACAATGGAAGTATAAATGATACTCAAACCCG
>JAGIAB010000200.1:5840-6067 GCA_017745135.1 Flavisolibacter sp. | reverse complement strand
CCTGTATTCTTTGCCATTCCCATTGCGTCAATTTTTTTGCGAAGGAATGAACCGGGTCTGGTCCAGTTACCTTGTTGAATAATTCCACGATGCATATCAACAATGTAAAGATTACCATCAGGACCTGTGTAAGAATTAACGGGTCTGAAGTTCATATCGGTAGATGCAATAAACTCCTGGCGGTAGTATGCATTTTGAACTACGATCTTCCCATTAAGGTTCATAAC
>JAGIAB010000200.1:3420-5830 GCA_017745135.1 Flavisolibacter sp. | reverse complement strand
TCCTACAGGTTCGCAAATGATATAATCACCTACCATATCCTTTGGTAAAGTGTTTCCGCGATAAATGGATTGTCCGCAGGCGCCGGTAAAATGGTTCAATGTGCTATCGGCACGTAAACGCATCAAACCACCTTGCACATCGGGGGTGGCAACGATTGGATATACTTCCTGGAACTCAGGACTGAACTGATCGGGCATATCCAATGCTCCATATGAAGGATTCATTTGAACACGAGTTAAAGGCGTTTCGCTTCCTGCGCTTGACAGAAACAAACGGCCATAATTGTCGTGCGTAACTCCCCATTGTCCTCCCGGACCCGAGTAAATGGAATCAGCCTGCAACATGCCGTTTTTATAACGGAAGCGTACTGGATCGTAAGTTAAGTAGATATAATTATCGAGGTTCCAGTCAAGACCACTGCGCTGGTGCTCCATGTTGGCATCCTGAACCCGGTAGTCGGCGTTTTCAAATACCGTTCTTTTTTGATCTGCCTTTCCATCACCATTGGTATCCTTGTAAGCATGGATCGTAATGGTGTTGGTTTCATTCACCAATAGTTCGTTGTTCACACACAAGATCATTCTCGGCAACAACAAACTATCAATGAATACAGTGCTCTTATCCATTTTACCGTCATTGTCTGTGTCCTCAAGTAAGGAGATACGGCTATATGGTTTTTGTTCGTTCGTTGCATCGGCATCCTGCATATAAGTAAGCATTTCTGCTACATACATTCTTGCATTACCATCCCATGCAATGGCAACCGGTTCTTTAATCATGGGTTCACTGGCCACCAGTTCCAAACGAAAACCTGCAGGCAGGTTAAAGCTTTTCATGCTTTCTTCGGGAGTGAGATATTCTACACTGGGAGTAGAATCAAAGGTGCGGTTGGGGTAGGGGTTGCCGACAGAGTTTCTTGCAACATTTTTCGGTTCGCTGCAATTATAAAGGACAGCACAAAAAACCACTAAGCCAATAAGGAGATAGGTCTTTTTCATGAATGATATAAAATGAATGATTATTTAAGAGATGCGGTTTTATTAGATTTTACCTGGGGATTGGCACCCATTGCATATTGAATACCGCCAAGCACATGCTGAACAAACAGAGGATCTTCCCAGGACTTATTATCGTGTCCCAGTGCAGTATAGAAACCTCTTCCTCCATCAAAATCGTGATACCAGGCCATAGGATGGTCTTCGCCATTGCCGCCGCCGGTATAACTGCTTTCATCAATTTTAATCAGCACATTAAGATCAGTGCCGATCCATTTGAAATTATACAGTTCATCCCAACGCTTCCATGGATTCGGAAGATGAGCCGTTGCAATATGGTTGGGATCTACAATATTAAATATAGCTTCCTGTGGTCTTGGATGGTTTTTAAAATAAGCGCCATTCAATTCTCCAAACCACGGCCAGTCATATTCGGTATCGGCTGCAGAGTGTATTCCCACATAGCCGCCGCCATTGCGGATAAACCCTTCAAATGCTTTTTGCTGATCGTCGTTTAAAACATTACCTGTAGTACATAAAAAAACTACAGCAGCATATTTCTTTAAGTTTTCCGGGGTAAACACATCTGAACTTTCGGTGGTGTCTACACCAAACTTATTTTTCTTTCCCAACTCCAGGATAGATTTCTTACCGGATACTATGGACGAGGTGTGACGAAAGCCCGCTGTTTTACTGAATACTAATATTTTCTTTCCTTTTTTTGCGGGAGAGTAGCTACTCATACCAATTGCTGCAGTCAGCAACACACTCAAAAGCAATAGCCATTTAGTGCTTCTTAAACGCGATGATGTCATACGAAATGGATAAATAGAACGCAAGCAGTTTTTGTGTTTCATAAAATAACAAGAGTGTTAACAAGAAATTCGGTGGTGATAAAAATAATGGAAAATCAGTTAGCAAACTGAAACATAAACGATAATTAACCTTCAGAATTTATCACCTGAAACGAAATCCCTATTTTGCCGCAACATTTTACAAACCATAATCAATCATGAGATCGACACTAACGAAAAAACTTTTTTTCAGTATCCTGCTTGTTTCTTCTTCAATTGCTCTCATTCGTTGCACTGATTCGTCAGGAGCAGAACCTGAATGGGGGGCGAAAAACAAAGAACTGATTGCGCAGCACAATTTGACAGTACGGAAAATTTCCGGCCTTCCTAAAATTTCGGTTGAATCTAACCTGGAAGCAGCGAAGGTAAAAGGCTTAAGCAGTCTTGATAGTGCCGAATTGCACCCGGGCGTACAGGCAAAACTGTTCTGGGGGAGCGGCACTATGATTAGTGTGTTGCAATTGGCACCCAATGCAAAAATTCCTGAAGAGACCTTGCCTGCCGACAGGTTTGTTTTTGTTTTGGAAGGTTCTATTGACCAAACTATCAATGGAGCACCG
>JAGIAB010000200.1:0-3410 GCA_017745135.1 Flavisolibacter sp. | reverse complement strand
GGTTAATCTGGTAGGACAAAAAAGAGAAAATCCTGATGGTACCCATAGCGGCACACCAAAAATCAATTTTGTATATCTTGAAAAAGGTTCTAAAAATGCGGTTACGGCCGGTGCATCCGGAGCTAAACTGCTGGAAGCTTACAGCCCGTTTCGTCTTGACTATCTTCAAAAAGCCGGTGTGAAGGATCTTCCTAATGAAGTTTCCGATGTTGAGGCTACGCTGGCTCCTAATGTTACTCCAAATAAAGTGTATGATTTGTACGATATACAGCTTACCAAAATTGCTGAAGGCGCACATACACGATTGATCTCTGGAAAAAACACTCAATTGAGTTTTATTTCAATGGATCCGAATTCAACCTTCCCGCATCACATACATCCCGAAGAACAAATGATGTTTGTTTTGCGTGGCGCCTGCGATGAAATTTTATTAGATGGAAAGCAAGGTATGAAGGCAGATGATGTAGTACGCATTCCCGGCAATATGGTTCATGGTGCAGAAATTGGCGATTTGGGTTGTGATGCCCTTGATATTTTCTGGCCCGCCCGTGCAGATTATTTAGAAAAACAAAAAACAGCTTTGGCCGCTTACCATGCCATCATTCCTGAAGATGCAAAACCTGAACTGATTGTAGACGGTAAAAAAACAAAACCCGAACTTACTTTTAGTGAGGGACCAAAATGGATGAATGGAAAGATCTACTTCTCCAATATGTACTTTGATCAAAACTTTGGCGCCAGCCCGCAAAAAAGTTCTACTGTAGAATTAGATCCTAATGGCAGCTACAGAAATATTACCCAGGGCAAAATGCAGACCAATGGATTGTATCCTTATAAAAACGGCAACCTGATTGTTTGCGACATGATGGGGCATAGGGTAGTAGAGATGACAACCAATGGACAGGTAGTAAAAGTATTGGCCGATAAATATGATGATAAACCTATTGATGGTCCAAATGATGTGATAACAGATGCAAAGGGTGGCTTCTATTTCACCGATCCTCAGTTTACGATGGAAGCGAAAAAGTTTCAGCCTGGTCGTGCTGTTTACTATGTTGCTCCTGATGGAAAAATAACAAGGGTTACTGAGCCGAATGAATTCGCCATGCCCAATGGCATTTTATTATCACCTGATGGCAAAACACTTTACATCAACAATTGCTATGATGATGAAGACTGGTATCCTGTAAAAAGTGAAAAGGATAATTTCATCTGGGCTTATGATGTAAATGAAGATGGTACATTAAGCAATGGCCGCAAGTTTGCCAAGCTATTCCTGATTGAAAGTGTGCTGGACAGAAAAGGAAGGTCTTCAAGTGCTGATGGAATGGCAATTGACAAACAAGGAAATATTTATGTGGCTACTTATTATGGCGTTCAGATCTTTAATAACAAAGGAGAGTTTGTAGGAATGATCAACCTGCCTTCGTTCCCTGTAAGCCTTTGCTTTGGTGATAACGATATGAAAACACTTTACATCGTAAGCTACAGTAAGAAACAAAACAAAACATTACCGATAATTATGTGCCGGTAGGTGCCACCAGCTTTAATGTTACATCTGCAAAAGCATTTAAAAAAGGCGATAAGGTTATTGTAAGACGCATAGGTAACGCGGAATGGATTAAAGAGTTGGGAGAAGACAGTGCCACAGTTGGAAGAAACCGCTGGCAGCCATTTAATATTAATTATGATAGAACCATTGTTGACGTCAAGGGTAATACAATTATCATTGATGCCCCGATCTTCTGTGCAATTGAAACTCGCTGGGGCGGCGGAGAATTGCTCAAATACACCGATGAACGTATTGAACAGGTGGGCATAGAAAATCTGAGAGGCATTTCAGAATATGATCCTACAGTGCGTGCACGTAATTATGGTAACATGGATCGCGACAAACTGGATGCAAAATACCGTTATGAAGGAGATGAATACTTCTCTGATGAAAACCACTATTTCAATTTTATCAATGTCACCAACGCAAAGAATGTTTGGGTAAGAAATATGAGTGCTCTTCATTTTGGAAGCAGTGTCGTTCAGGTGAATGCGGGCTCAAAATGGGTAACCGTACAGGATTGTGAGTCCTGGGAACCCGTTTCTATGCGGATGGGTGCAAGACGCTTTACTTACCAGATGAATGGGCAATTTTGTTTGGTACAAAGATGTTTTTCACAAAAAGGCCGTCACTCTTTTGTGTTGCAGGGGCAGGAAGCAAGCGGTAATGTCTTCCTCGATTGTAAAGCAATAAATCCTTACTCCACCAGCGAACCGCACAATCATTGGGTGAATGGTATTTTGTATGATAATGTAAAAGCTCCGCTGACAGCAAGGTATTGGGATTATATCATTGGCTGGGCCGGCGCCAATATCGTTTTCTGGAATTGCGAAGGAGATTTTTTAATTCAAAAACCACCAACAGCACAGAATTATTCTTTTGGACATATCGGCATCAACGCGGTTATATTTAATGCAGGCTTGCAGGATCTTACCAAACCTAACGGTCATGTTGAATCAATGGATTATCATGTAACGCCACGAAGCTTATATCTTACACAATTAAAAGAACGTTTGGGAATGGACGCTGTGAATAGTACATTAAAGAAAGCAGCGGTACCGGAATTGGTGAACTATTAAACAGGAACCATACTAATAAAAAATAGCTACCTGAAACGGTGGCTATTTTTTATTAGGAGCTATTTCGGGTTTATTGTACTTCGTTATCGTTTTGATAGAATTGATCTTCCATCCATTTTGCAGGGTTGCTGGCGATGTAATTAGAAATCCTTTCGTATTCATCCTTTGAACGAATTATATGATCGTGAAAACTGGATTGCCAGTCAAATTCAATAATGTTTTTCCGGGCATGGGTGGTTACGGCAGATTTATATCCACGAATAATTGATGCAATATTTTCGGATTGCGGTGCAAATTGGTTTTGATATTTGATTTGATTGGTATTCGTCGTAGAGACCCATGCATGGCGTCTCTACGGTTGTATTCATTTTTACCAATCAAAATAATCCCATGAATATGATTTGGCATAACGATAAATTCACCCAATTCTAAATTCATGTCAGGCCGTAATTCCGGTGTTTTGAACCATTCATCACGGGCAATTTTGCCGATTTCGGTTGGGTTCAACGTTGGTTGTTGTTGTAGAGACGCAATGCATTGCGTCTCTACGGGTAAATTCACAATTTCACCAAAATAACATTGCCTGTTTTTGGTACAAATCGTTACGAAATACATTCCGTCATTTGCATAATTCCACGATTGCAAACGGGCAGATGCTATCCTGTATTTGTTTTGGAAAAATTCAGCCATTGATGTTACAATATAAAAAAAGCCAGACTATGTCTGGCTTCAAATGTTATCAGCACTTTCTTTATAGATAGTTCACATACCCTTCTATG
>JAGIAB010000001.1 GCA_017745135.1 Flavisolibacter sp. | reverse complement strand
CACCCATGTTCCAGTTGGCCCACGCAGGATCGCCTTTTCCAAAATCACCGACAGGGTTGCTCATAGCCCAGATATCCGAGTTGTGGCCGGCTGCCCATCCCTCCATACCGTAAAATGTTTTGGCCGTAATGCTGCCGGTTGAAGCAAGGTTTTCAATAAAGCTTAACAGGGGGCGGTGCAGTTCAGAAAGATTAGCAGGTTCTGCCAGCCAGTAGTTCTCTTCAAGGTTGATGTTTAGTGTGTAGTTGCTGCTCCAGGGCGGACGAATGTATGGATTCCAGATGCCCTGCAAATTGGCAGGCACTCCTGCTGTGCGTGAACTTGATATAAGCAGGTAACGGCCATATTGAAAATACAGGATCTCGAGGTTCTTGTCTTCCAGCCCTTTTGCATAACGGATCAACCGTTCATTGGTAGGAAGATCTGGGGCCGTTGTTGCTCCAAGATGTAAGGATACTCTGCCAAAAAAAGATTGATAATCGGCAAGGTGAGCCCTTTTCAAGACTTCGTACGGCTTTTGCGAGGCAGCCTTCAATTGCTGCATAGCCAGGGCCTTGTTGTCGGCGCCTTCTGTTGAGGGGTTTTTATTAAAACCGTTAAAGCTGGTAGCAAGAGATACAAAAACAAAAGCTTATCCACTCATGAAAGGCGCTGCACAATTTTGTCTGGCGTGGATGGTGCAGGACAGCCAGGGCAACTGGATTACCTCGCCATCCACTTCTCCCGAAAATTTGTACATCACACCAAACGGATACAGAGGTGCTACGCTCTATGGTGCTACTGCCGATCTGGCAATGATCAGGGAACTGCTCCGGGATTTTATCGATGCATCAACGGTATTAGGCATCAATGATGATTTTGTAAAAAAAGCCACCGAGGCTCACCAAAAGTTGCATCCCTATCAAATAGGAAAGGGTGGGCATTTGCAGGAATGGTATTACGACTGGAGAGATGCCGATCCCAAACACAGGCATCAGTCCCACCTGTTTGGTTTGTATCCCGGTCACCAAATTTATCCACCTACTACCCCTGAACTGGCGCAAGCCAGCCGCACAACACTCGAAATAAAAGGCGATGAAACCACGGGTTGGTCAAAAGGATGGCGGATCAATTTATGGGCAAGGCTTTGGGAGGGCAACCGGGCTTATAAAATGTACAGGGAATTGCTTCGCTATGTAGACCCAGGCGGGTTAAACACCAATTATGCCGGCGGCGGTGGCACCTATCCCAATCTCTTTGATGCCCATCCACCCTTTCAAATTGATGGCAATTTCGGCGGGGCTGCAGCGGTTATAGAAATGCTGATGCAATCAACCGGCGACAAAATTTACTTATTGCCGGCATTGCCCGATGTCTGGGAAAATGGAAGTGTAAAGGGAATCTGTGCCAGGGGCGGTTTTGAATTGTCATTTGAATGGAAAAATAAAACGATTGCCAAAACAACCGTGTATGCAAGAAGCAATGGAAGGACAACCCTGGTCCACGGTAATAAACAAAAAACAATTGCACTCAGGAAGGGGCAGCGCATAACAGTAAACTGGTAGTGTTGTTTTGCATAGCTGCAGGATAAAAACTCAAAAATTTTTCAGTGAATGAAAACAAGTACTTTTTGCTATCGTTAGTTTGCTAACGTACTACCAAAAGTATCCGGCCTGCAGTAGCAGATATCTCGGAATCAACGTTGGCAGGCACCAACATGAGCAGCAGATTATTTGTACGTCTACCTTTATCTTTCCTGCGAAGGAGTCCGCATCAAAGTTTCTTAATGCCAGATGCGCTGGGAGATCCACTGACAAGGAAGACTGAACGATTAACCGAAACAAAAAGCTAATGAAAAAAGGGATTGTATATAAACTAACAATTGCAGGTGTCTTATTCATAAGTTGTTACAATACCAAAAGCAGCAGGCCTCCTGCATCAAGACTTCCCTCGCTTAAGGAAATCTTCAAAAACGATTTTCTAATCGGCACTGCCTTGAGTGCGGAGCAAATCGAAGAAAAGGACAGCAGCGCTGCGGTGCTGGTTCGGCAACAGTTTAACGCAGTGACCCCTGAAAATGTGATGAAAGCAGAAATCATTCATCCGCAATGGGAGGAGTACAATTTTGATTTTGCCGATAAACTGGTTGATTATTCAAAAAAATATGGGATGGAACTAACGGCTACTCCATTGATCTGGCATAGCCAGCTACCTCCTTTTGTCAGTAAACTAAATGATGCGGATTCTGTACGACGCTATTTTGAAGACCACATTGCTACTGTTGCCGGCCGGTACGATGGCAAAACGCATTCATGGGAAGTGGTGAACGAGGCGCTGAATGAAGATGGCAGTTTACGAAATACCGTGTTTTTGCAAAAACTGGGAAGCGGCTATGTGGTAGAAGCGTTTCGTTTGGCACAAAAAGCGGCTCCCAATACTCAATTGTACTACAACGATTACAACATTGAACAACCCAGGAAAAGAGCAGGCGCTATTGAGATTGTTAAGAAAATACAGGCCGCCGGTGTTCGTATTGATGGTGTCGGCATCCAGGGGCACTGGCATGTGGATGACGTACCATTAAACTATATAGAGCAAAGCATTCAGGAATTTTCTGCGCTGGGTCTACAGGTAGCGTTTACTGAACTGGATCTTAGTGTTCTGCCCAATCCCTGGGGTCGTATAGCCTCGGCAGACATCAGTCAAACAGCACAATACGAAGCGCAAATGAACCCATACACAAAGGGTCTTCCCGATTCTGTACAGCAAAAACTGGCTACTGTCTATGCTCGGTTGTTCCTTCTTTTTCTGAAGTATAAAGACAACATCAGCCGGGTAACATTTTGGGGTGTAAATGACGGGCAATCATGGCTGAACGATTTTCCTATTCGCGGAAGAACGAATTATCCCCTGCTCTTTGATCGGCAATATCATCCCAAACCTGCATTTTATACCGTGATTGAAACAAAGAAGAAAGCAGGGATTGTTATTCATTAGTGCTTAATGTTCATTAGCCTCTGCTGTGCAGTCTGCGGTGGCTTAAAGCCCTTGATTGTCGTCCGCGCCAACTAGAATGATTGCCAATAAAACCAACGTTGGCGGGAAGACCGATAACTGCCTTAGTGATTGCTTCACTTATCGTATTCTCCTTTAACCTTAATAGTTACTTACTTAGGTTTCGTATTGGATTTTTTATTCTGCACTAAGGAGTTACCCTGCTTCTTTCAAGATAGAAACGTCCTTTTTTGACAACTGGAGTTGAATACTGTTCATTTGCGACCTGAATTATTGGCGTTTAACAGCTGTTGACCAAACGCTTTTATCCCGGATAGTTTCCCCCTTAATTATACTTCCTAATCCAAACCTTAAAAGCCAAAACTATGTCACCACCTGCCTCGCACATGGAGTCACTATGTAATTAATCAACCCCTTTTCATTACCTATTAACGGCCCTCACCGGCTGTTACAACTTTTAAAACTTAAGAGAATAGAATCTTTATGCATTTACAATTACCAAAAACAAAACTTCAAAGGTTTCTGCTTTCCAAAATAGCACTGCCTTTGATCTTCTGTTGTCTTTCTGCTTTAGCGTATGCACATACCATTGAGCTGCGGGCAAAACTGAACGCCGATGGAAGCGCTACTTTTTATGCCCGCACCTATCATGGTATGAGTGAATTACCCAGTGGTGGATTTATAATTGACGGTGTTACCTATCCTTTCCAGGGTGTGTTCAGTGCCACTGCACTGCCTGAGGGTACGCTCCAGATCAGTGCCTGCCCCTATAATTACAGTAGTTCCGACTACTATCAATGGGTGACGGTGCCGAATTTTAATTCCTGTGTGGCGCATACATTTAACTGCACCTCCAATTCGCCCGAAACACCATTATGTAACCTCACCAACACCATGACATTGGGTGCTGCACAAATTACGTTGCAGCCAGCCTTCGCTAACGGTGTTGCCTGTGTTGGACAGTCCAGCAACCTGCATGTAGAGGTAACCGGTAACAACCTGGTTTACCAGTGGCAGATCAGTACCGGTTCGGGTTTTACCAACATTACCGACAATGGTGTGTACAGCGGGTCAACTACTTCAACACTGACAATTTCACTGGTAGATGAGTCCATGACCAACGACGTGTTTCAATGCGTGGTATCGGCTACTGATAACTGTGGTAATCCCAGCAGCGTCACTTCAAACCAGGTGGTCCTGGCGCCGGGACATTCCGTAGCGATTACTACTCAGCCGGCAGATGTAGAAGCTTGCTTTGGCACGAACGCCAGTTTTTCTGTAGCAGCTACCGGTACTAATCTTAGCTATCAATGGCAGGTAAGCACCGATGGAGGGACTTCGTTTTCAAACCTGCCTTTTGCAACCAGCTCAGTTCTTAACTTAAACAACCTGTCAATTAACAGCAATGGCTACCAATATCGTGCAGTGGTAACAGGAACCTGTTCTGTTGAAACATCAAATGCCGCTGTATTAACCGTAGCAGATAAAGCCATTATTGTTGCGCAGCCGCAAAGCCAAACCACTTGTACAGGCGGTGCGGTAACCTTTGACGCAACCGTTACCGGTATTAACCTTTCTTACCAATGGCAGGTAAGTACAGATGGGGGTACGTCTTTCGTTAATGTCAATGGTGCTACCTCAACATCCCTTACACTTTCCAATACCCTTGTTACCATGAATGGATCTCAATACCGTTTGGTGGTAAGCGGCGGATGCGGTCCGGATGTAACTACCAGCACGGTAACACTTACCGTTAACAGCCTTCCGTCAATAACAGCACAACCGGCACCTGTAACCGTTTGCCAGGGAAGTAACGCAGCCTTCTATACCAATGCAACAGGAACAGCCATCAGCTTCCAATGGGAAGAAAGCAGTGATGATGGTGCTACCTGGACAGCGCTCCAGGGACAAACAAAGGCTACACTCAATCTTTCAAATGTTAGCTATGCCATGAACAATCACCGGTTCCGTGCAGTGGTAAGCGGTACCTGCGCACCTGCCGTTACCAGCAATGCGGTAGTTCTAACGGTGAATGCAGTGGCAGCCATCACAAGTCAACCCCAAAGCAAGGTTGTTTGTGCAGGCAGCAATGTTGATTTTACTATTGCGGCTAATAATAACGGTCTTGATTATCAATGGCAGGTAAGTACCAACAACGGCATCAGCTTTAGCAATATTAATGGCGCTACTGAAGCCCTGTATTCTGTCAATACCACGGCTGCAATGAATGGTTACGTATACCGTGCAGTGGTAACGGGCCAGTGTGGCGCACCGGCAGTAAGTGAAACAGCAGTGCTTACCGTAAATACACCTCCTTCCATTTCTGTTCAACCTGTAGATAAGTCGGTATGTGCTGGTTATGATGTAACGTTTAATGTTACGGCTACTGGCAGCAGTCTTTCCTATCAATGGGAAAAGAGCACGGACGATGGAAATACCTGGACGACTATCCCCGGTGCTAACGGCGCCAGTTATACGGTAGCAAATGCCGGCAGTGGGCAAAATGGAACACAATACCGTGTAGCCGTTACGGGTACCTGTTCGCAAACCCTTGCAAGTGCTGCAGCAAAATTGACCGTGGTAAAACCAGTTGCCGCATTTGACTTCCAGAAGCATTGCGAAAACCTGCCTGTTGTATTTACCAACCAGTCAACAGCAGTGGGAGCCGGGCCGGTAAATTATACCTGGAACTTTGGCGATGGTTCAGGCAGCAGCATTAGCGATGCTACGCATACCTATACAACCGCCGGAACCTATACCGTGCAATTGATCGCAAGATCTGTGGCCTGCCCGTCTTTAGCTGACACAGCAAGCAAGATCATCGTAGTGGACAAAGCCATACCTGGTGCCCGTCTTGCTACAATTGATGCTATCAGCGGACGAAGCATTCAATTACAGCCCCGCGATTTTTCTGCAAGCTATAAATGGTTTACTGCTGACGGATCGTTCAACAGTACTGTAAAAGCGCCGCAGATTACGGTTCAAAATGAGAAGACCGTTTATGTGAAGATGGATTTCGCTTCCGGTTGTACCACAACAGACAGCGTTTTGGTTCGCCTCTTTAAAAAGGAAGATGTCTTTATTCCTTCTGCCTTTACACCCGATGGCGATGGCCATAATGATTACCTGAAAGTGATCATGGTACAGGCACGCCAGTTAAAGAATTTCCGTGTGTATAACCGCTGGGGTAACCTGGTGTTCCAAACCAATGATCCTTCTATTGGCTGGGACGGCACCTGGAGAGGTGAAAAACAACGCAGCGAAACCTATTTATGGTATTGCGAAGCTGTTGGAAATGATGGAAGCATCATCAAAAAATCAGGTAGCGTAACATTAATCCGATAATCAACAAGTATGAAAAACAAACGAATTATAACTGCTTTATTGAGCCTGGCAACGGCTGCAACAGCAATAGCACAGGATGCCAGCTTTTCTCAAATCAATTCAATGCCGCTGCTTTTAAATCCGGCCAATACAGGCGGGTTTGAAAAGGAATGGCGCACCACCGGGGCGTTTAGAAATACCTCTTACAGTGCCGGACAAACCTTTACCACCGGCGCTTTTATAGTGGAAAAAAGAGTAAAAGGAAGTTTTATTGATGAAAATGATCGCCTCGGTATCGGTGTATTTGCGCTTACCGACCAATCAAACGGTGGCGCTTTAAAAAGCAATTACATTGGATTTTCCACGGCCTATGGTAAAGCCCTGAATGTTAGCGGGACCTCCCGTTTGTCGGCAGGCTTGCAGGGTGTGTGGGCTACCCGCCGACTTGACCTGAACAAACTTACGTTTGAAGACCAGTTTACCAGCGGAGGCTTTGGAGGCGGAATGCCAAGTGCTGATGCTTACCGGAGTGCAGCCTCTTCTTACCTGGATGTGAATGCAGGAATTGCCTATGCGCTTTCAAATGAAAAAAGCGGGTTCAACCTGGGTGCGGCAATCTATCATGCCGGTAAACCAAAAGATGAATTCTGGGGCGAGGAAAGTGAACTGCCTGCACGATATACTTTCAATGCAGGCACTTATTTCAGTGTTGCCGATAATGATCGCATTCATGTGAACGCGGTTACCAATTTCCAGGGGAAGTGGGATGAATATTTGTTCGGTGCTTATTTCAGCAAAAACCTTCAAATGGAAACAGGCAACCTGAGGCTGAACCTCGGGAGCTATTACCGTTTGAACAGTGCCATTATTCCTTACCTGGGTATTGAAACAAAAACCTGGAGTGGCGGCCTCTCGTATGATGTTGCCAGTGGAAGCATCCGCCAGGGAGCAGCCAACAGGAAATCGCTGGAAGTATCCGTGACTGCTCTATTTTAAGAAAGGATTGATCTTCGGTTTTCTTTTAAAAGAGGACGTTTAGAATTTTCTAAACGTCCTCTTTTTTGGTTGAAATCGTTGCTGTTTATTGAACACAAAGTGGCTGCAATTACACTTCTTTTTCTGGTCCCAATCATTTTGTCCCAGCATGTATATAGTTACTCCCACTTTCTTACTCCGGTATGAACGCATTTACCGAATGAAACAGTAAAAAATCCGCCTGCTGATGGTTTGGATAAAGCCTTTTCATGGTATCCATTGCCTCTGCTCTCGTCTTCGAAGCGGTAATGGTGGCTTCAAAGTTCTCAATATAGTTGAGCACTTCATCAAACACCGAAACATCACCCGGTTGTCCATGACCAGGATATATTTTAGGGTTTTGCACTTCGCATTGCTTTTTAAATTCTTTTAACTGCGTTTTCCAATAGTCAATATTGTTCTTATCCACCGCAAGCCAGGGGTGCACACCGTAATAGCAAAAATCGTTTGGGAAAAAAGCATTGAGATCTTTGCTGTAAATGGTGGTCAGATGCTCGCATTCAGAAGCTGCATAGTCGCTGTTCAGCTCCAGTACTGCACCTTCGGCCAGGGCCAAGGTGCCGGCATTTAAAACTTCAATATGGGCTTCATAATCGAAGCCTTTTTCATTGGCTGCCGTTTTGGGCTTCATTGCCGGTTCGGCCTCCAGCCAGCCAACGCCTTCCATCCAGACGGCAAAGCCGGTAATGTCATTTTTAATTTCGGGTTTTGTTACCACGATCCTTGTCTCCGGAAATTGTTGTTTCAACACATTCATACCAAGAAAGTGGTCAGGATGTCCGTGTGTAATCAAAATGTGCGTCAACGGTTTTTTCTGGCTCTTTATGCGATCGGCAAGATGGCCCGCTTCTTCGCTGTTACGCAAACAATCAACCAGAATCACACTTTGGTCGTCCGAAAACATGTATGCATTTACGGATGCTTCTTTACCATGATAAACGTCTAACTGAATATTTTTTGCCATAAGAGATCGAATCTGTTTTAGGCCGCAAAGATTAGGCAGATACAATAATAAAACAGGCGCCTTCCCCCAGTGAGCCGATGGCATCTATAGTACCAGCATGTCTTTCTGCAATCCGTTTACATAATGCTAATCCCAGCCCGGTACCTTCGAAGCGGTCTTTTGAGTGCAGGCGGACAAAGCTTTGGAAAATGCTGTCTGCATACTCCTGACTAAATCCAATACCATTATCCTCCACTTTTATTTCCACCATTTCATCACCGCCTGCCGGCAAGGTTCGCGATTGAATTGTAATGATCGGCTGCACTCCTGCTTTTGAGAATTTAAGAGCATTATTCAGCAGATTGTAGAACAACTGGTGCAGCAGTACAAAACTGCCTTCTATGACGGGCAGGGGCCCGGCAACAATTTGTGCCCGTTTTTCAGAAATGATTAATTCAAGTTCATCTTTTACATCCTGAACCACCGCATTCAGGTTGATGGATTGGGCCTGCTGGGGCTCGTAATTGACTTTTGAATACGCCAGTATGCTCTCAATCAATTGATTCAGCCTTGAGGCGGATTTTGCCAGTCTGTCCAACAACACCGCATCCCGACCCAGTGAGGCCTGATGATTCATTTTTATCACATCTATAAAGGTGAGGATCTTTCGTACCGGCTCTTTCAAATCGTGGCTGGCCACATGGGCAAAACGTTCAAGATCTTCGTTAGATCGCTGCAACTCCATCGTGCGTTCCTGCACCGTTTTCTCCAGTTGCTCATTAAAGCGTCTTTGTGTTTCTTCGGACTGTTTACGTTCTGTGATGTTGATCATGGAGCCCACCATTCTTACAGGTTCTTTCATGGCATCATACAGCAGCCGGCCTCTGTCGAGAATATGAATTGAGGATCCGTCAAGCTTAACCAGCCTGTATTCATCCGACCAAAACTTATTGCCGGAATGGGGGAAAGAGTTCATCTTTTTTATGATCCGTTCCCGGTCATCGGGGTGTATATGACTGATCCATGTTTCATAGCTAAGCGGTGAGCCGGTGAGCTGATATCCAAGAACCGTTTCATAGTTTTTATTACAGTGTACTGTGTTGTTAAGAATGTCCCATTCCCAGATAATGTCATTGGTACTTTGTGAAACAATTTCATAGCGGTCTTTCTCAGCTTTGTACCGTTCTGCCAGTTGCCTGTTGCGGGTGCTGAGAGAATTAAGCCTTACCAGGATAAACAATAATAGCAGGTTCACTAAAATACCTGCAATGGCAATGATGGTTGGCTGATTGGCTTCGTATAAAGAAACAAGCCTGGGACCGGCCGTAAATACCAGGGTCCAGTCATGACCGGCAACTTTTAAGTCCCGGGATGAGGACAAACCCGTTTTGCTTTGTCCACCTTTGTAACCATGACTTGCATAAAACAGGTGGGCAACATCGCTGTTTTTCCCATCGTATATTTCAAACTCAACGTCGGGACTTACAGAACCGAGGATCCCGTGCATCAGGTCATTGATCCGGAAAGGGCTGTAAACAAAACCCTTAAGAGCAGTCCGGCGTTCATGCACTGTAGCCAAGCTTATGTTGTTGTTGTAAACCGGCAAATAAAGCAAGCAGCCTTTCTGCACGTCCTTGCCGTTTTCCTGTACCAGTATAACCATTGGTGACAGTGCAGGTTCGCCCGTATCCATGGCACGTTGCATGGCTTCTTTCCGGTTTTGCTCGGTAAACATGTCGTATCCGAAAGCCCTGAGGTTTCTTCCTTCAAAAGGTTCTAAATAAACAATGGGGTGGTATTCGTTTCTTAGCTCACCGGGCCACACGGTAAATTGGGGGAAACCTTCCGCCCTGATCTTTTTAGTAAAACCTTCAACCTCGTTCGGAAATAACCTGACGGTAAAACCAAGGCCCTGGATACCGGGATAAAATTGCTGCAGCCGGAGGGTTTGAACATAGCGGTTCCAGTCTGCACGTGTAACCGTATCAGAAGCATTAAAAAAACCCACTGTGCTTCTTAATACCTGTTCATAGGCCGACATTCTTTCCTCGATGGCCGACTCAATATTGCTAATCCTGTATTCAAACCGGTCCCTTGTTTTTTCCCGGAGATGGTTACGCGAAACGTACCATCCTACTATTGTCAACACAATGGAGCACAGGAGTAATACTCCTGTTAAAACAGGTTTGGTGATTGTTTTATTTAAACCAGATTTTGTTATTGCTGGAGCCAAAGGCAACCGTATGATTAAGTAAGCGGCAAATATATACTTTGTCGGCTAGCGCATTACAACAACTGAAGAAGACAGAGTGTTTTAGTTTTGTAGCCGGGTTTCGCCAAGGAACCTTAAGCAAGATCACCGCAAATAATTACAGTCCCGATTTTAATGCATTCAACACCGCTTCATACGCTTTCTTTTTAGCACCGGATGCATTATAAATAAGCGGATAATCGGCACCGTTCTTATGTCGCCAGCTCTGGTTATCCAGCAAACCCCAAATGGTTACACCATAGCGTTGAGCCTTGGGTACATTGCGCATATAGGAAGTGATAATATAATTGTACATCTCGGCCTGGGTAGTTTCCAGTGCATCCGTAAAAGTGATACTTGTTGCATTGCTGGTATTCACACCAATATCCAGCTCTGAGACGTGAACCAGTAAACCCGTAGCGGCCAGTTTTTTAAAATGGTTATCGATCGCGTCTTTATTGGTATTAATGCTTACATGCATTTGGGTGCCTATCCCATCTACTTTAGCTCCCTTACCCCTGATCTCTGCTACATAAGCAATGAGTGAATCCAGCTTGGCGGTAGAAAACTCAAGATTGTAATCGTTGATGAACAATTTGGCATCCGGGTCGGCTTCAGCCGCGTAGGTAAATGCTTTCACTCCAAAATCGCGGCCCAGGTATTCGCTCCATACAAACACATCGTTGTTGGTAGCGTTGGCAGTATTTGTATTGTTTCTAATTGCCCCTGCCGGACCATCGCTAAACATTTCATTGATCACATCCCAGCCACGCACCTTTCCTTTAAAATGACCGGCAATAGTTTGAATGGTGGTTTTCAGCAGGCTATCCACTTTTGCATAATTGTAGCCGGTTCCCCCAGCAGTGACCATTTCATGTACGCTTACATCATCAATAAAATAGGTGTTGCTGTTACGTCCCATATCAAACGAAATACGCGTTTGCGCTTGATTGGCAGTAATCAGCCAGGTTACCTGCTGCCAGGAAGTGCCAATGGCCTGGTCGGCCTGGTACAGGGAAAAAGGTGAAAGGGTAGAAAGCCGTATGGAGCCGTTTGCACTGGCTGCTTTTACCCAATAGCTAATTTGATATTGTTTCCCCACGGCAAGTGGAATGGCGTCAGTGACCACCTGTACCCGCCATTGTTCCGTGTTGTAAGCAGTAGGGTTCACTACTTTCAGTGAACGGCTGCCTGTGCGTATTTCATTGGCACCGGTGCCAACCGTTATCGTAGCGGTTCCTGCAGGATTGCCACTATTTAAAACAGAGAAATTAGTAAAACTGGTAGCATCCCCGCTTTCAAAATCCCCGTTTTGAACAAGGTTGGTACCGCCGGGTGCGGCTGCATTCAAAAGACTCCTGTAATAGGCGCCCTGTATTTGGGCATGCCAGGCTAAAACATGTCCATGTATTTTGATGCCAGCCGCCTGCGCAGCAGATACCATGGCATCTGCTGTGCTGAAATTGTATTCGCCGGAACTATTGACAATGGTATTGTTTTTCATTTCGTTTTCAAACGTGATACCATTGAAGTCTCTTTTCAGTATGGCAGATGAAGTGGCATTGGTGATAAAAGCTCCATAACTGCCCGCCACAGCAATTGGAAAGGTTGCCGCCGACTTTAATGGGGCTGTTTCCACCACAGGCGGAGGAGGCGTGGTTCCTCCTCCGCCCGAATCTTTTTTACAGGCTGTCGCGGCTGTCAATAGAAACACAAATACCAATACTCTTGTTTTCATAAACAGACTTTATGTTTTAGTCATTTTGATCGGGGCTCAACCGCAATTTAATTCACTATTGATTCTAAAAACCTGATGCATCTTAAATAAGAAATCAATTGCAGCTTTCTCCTTTTGAAGCTCTCGTGACATCTGCGCTGAAGAACAAACACAGATTCAATCCATCGTTGAACCGTACAAAGATTTCTTACTTAAAAGATAGTGCAGGAGATGATACCATTGACATAAAACCCTGGTGCAACCGGGTACATTACAAACAGGCCGGGTATAATTTTTTAATGTTGTCTTGCTTAATAGTACTGTCATGAACAGGAAAAACATCATCGTGTTTACCTTGGTTGGAGCAGGCGCTTTTGTGTTGATGAAATCGTGCAGAACCATCCCTAAAAATGTTCAGGCAATACAACCCTTTAATCTGAACAAATACCTGGGCGCCTGGTATGAAATGGCACGGTTCGACTTCCGGTTTGAGAGGGGATTAAACAATGTTACCGCCAACTATTCCTTGAATGAAGACGGGACCATAAAAGTAATCAACCGTGGTTATGATTACAGGGCTCAAAAATGGAAGGAGAGTATCGGCAAAGCGAAGTTTGTTACTGCACCCGATATAGCAAAGCTCAAGGTTTCGTTTTTCGGCCCGTTTTATTCAGGATATAATGTTATCGCCATTGACCCGGACTATCAATATGCGCTGGTATGTGGCAAAAACCGTGATTATTTATGGATTCTTTCCCGTCAAAAAAGCATTCCGGATCGTGTAAAGCAGGATTACCTGCAAAAAGCAAGGGGGTGGGGATTTGATATTTCCAGGCTGCTTTGGGTAGAACACAGCAGCGGAGCAGAATAAGGCAGCTCTCATTTCAATAGCCTTTGCCGGTGGCCCTGCCGATAGTACAAAGCATCAACTTAGCACCAGAAAGTTCTAAAAGATGCCCTCTGAAAACTCTTCTACATCTTCATCATTCGTTTGAGCATTTTCTACCAGTTGCGCCATTGCTGCTGCTGCCAGTCCGCCCGCTAAATACAATCCTATGGTCATAAGACTTGTACCTAAGGTTTTATTGGCCTGTTCATGAAGATGAAGTGGCTTTGGCAGAACAGCAGCCGTTATGCCGGCTGCAAGCCCTAACAAGGCTCCTCTTAGCCATACAGATTTTTTGCCGCCTATTCCTGCCAGTCCGTAATAAGCCGTATCGCTGATAAGCTCACCGCCTACGGCCCATCGCTGAAGTCCCTCCTGCGAGGGCTGTTTTTTATTGATAGCTTTCAAACCTTTTCGAATCAGTTCCATATCAAGAAGATCCATGCGGGGCGCATTAGGGGTGATTCTTCTTAAAGCTTCATGCAGGGAGGCAACAGTAACAGTTCCTGCCAATCCTCCGGCTAACGCAGAAGTTACTTTCATAATAAATGAATTAGGGTTTATTAATGATTTGATCGGGTGTGGTTTCAATAGCCATGGAAATATAATGCCAGGCCAGTTTAGCAAATCCGGCTCATTTCTTATCGGCTTTTAAAGAAATTTCTTTGCCCGCCTTCTTCTTAAGCAGTTCAAACAAATAAATCGAGATCAGCAGCCAGGCAAACCCGGTACAAAATCCGGCCAGCACATCACTGGGATAATGCAGTCGCAGGTAAATGCGGCTAAATCCTATCAGCAGCGAAAACAGGATGAGAAAACTGATCACAATATACCGGACAGGAGTGTAAATTTTTGTCTTCCAGAACAAATAGGCCAGCAGTCCGTAAAAAATAAAACCTGAAGTGGCATGGCCGCTGGGAAAACTGAAATTTTGCAGCGGCGCTATCAGCGGGTGAGGGGGCCGGGGGCGGTGAAAGAACAATTTCATACAATAGTTCAATAAGAACCCACCAAAGCCAATTGCAAAAATTTCAGCTGCTCTTTTGAATTTTTTACGGACAATATAAAAAAGCAATACACAGGCATAGGCAATTTGCAAAAAACTGGCAGAAGCAAAATAGGTCACTCCTTTCATAAAAGGGGTGAGTTTTGGACTGGTTATATGCCAGGATACGAATTGGAATACGGCATCATCAAAATTCTTTTCATTTTCCGCAAACACTTCATGAGCGATGTACCCAAATAAAAACAGGGCGCCTGCAAACAGGCTTATAACCAACAGCAGGCCGATGGGCAATTGACTAAAATATCGTTGAAGGAAAGATTTGGGACGCACATAGGCATTGCATAAAAATCCTGCGCCAGCCAGTGAACGAATATTTCCTATGCTCATTCAATCGTAAACTTTGGATGCATCCAAAGAACACGGATGGCGTTGATGAGAGGAATGCTCACAGATTTTCCGTGTAAATCCGTTCAATCAGTGTCATCCGTGTTCCTCGCACGGGAGCCTGGCTTTACCAAATCATAATTCAATTGAAAAAAATCCGATTCCTATCTTTAGCCTGGGGCGTTGCCACAAACCTTTGTATAATACTTCAGCAAAGACCTGAGCAGACATGAAAAATTTTTCAATCAAAGCAAAAAGCTAAGGCTCATTACAAAGCATGCACAGGCTCTTTTGAGTCTATCTGGGCAGCAGTAGAAAAAGATGACTTATGCAAGAACTAATTTGTAAAGATTGAATGAACTTAATTCGACAAAATGATGAAGCAAACGATATAAATGCATGCCTATGAAACTTCTTTTTCTTTTCATTGTATTTCTTCATGTAGTATCATGCAGCACGGAGACAGATTCTAAAACTATTTACGGCAAGGTAGTGAGTATAGCCGACGGCGATACGTTCACACTCTTATCCAATGAAAACAAACAAATAAAAATCAGGCTTCATGGCATCGACTGCCCGGAAAAAAAGCAAGATTTCGGACAGGTAGCCAAACAAAAGTTAAGTGATCTTATATTCGGTAAAACCGTTCGTGTGGTACAGAAGGATATTGATCGTTACAAAAGAATAGTTGCGCTGGTGTACGATGAACAAAACAACTGCATAAACACAGAAATGCTTAAAGCAGGGTTAGCCTGGCATTATACAAAATATGACCAGAACCCTGAATGGCAACAGTTAGAAAACTCTGCACGGGCAAACCATTTAGGCCTTTGGTCGCAGCCCAGTCCAACCCCGCCCTGGGAATGGAGAAAAAATAATTAATTGAATGACAGGAAATTTTCAACCTGTCTTTGTGTATGCGGCAAGGCAGAATTGATGAAAGGATCGGGCTGCATCTCTGGATTTATTTTAATTTTCTAACATAATTTCAGTTATTAATTGCCTATCCTGATAATCAGGAGGAAGGCTGATGGAGGTGGAGGCAAGAGCAGGGTGTGAATACAAACCCTTATGCCGAAAAGCCAAGCAGATTAGATTTTGATTAGAAGATGGAAAACTGGCAGGCTCTGCCATTGCAATCCTACTTTCTCCTTTCTATTTTACTTCCAAATCATATCCATGGAAGGGCATTTCACCCATGTTTTGATGACCAAAGACCAGGGCTTTTTACACTTTAGTTTTGACTGTATCATTTCTCCACACAAAAAGAAATACCATGTAACTGTGCTTAAAAGGGGTGGTGAAAATTTTCATTTTTTAATGGAGCAGAAGAACGGCCGCTGGAAGATCATTGAAGCTCCCCAACCTCCGCGGTGGGTAAAAGGTATGGAACACCAAATTGAAGAAATGATTTGCGAACACCAGAACCTGAATGAATAGATAGCGGCAACAGGTGTTCTAGAAGTTGAAAAAGCTGCTCATTCTCTCACCGTTTGAAACCAGGTAGTGTAAAAGAAATGCAGAGGACATTTGTCATTGCAGCCGGAGAGGCTTTATCAGACTAATTCATAACGGCAGCCTCAAACTGCTATAGAAGTGAGCATTGGTATTGCCCGGTAATAATTGAAAATAATCAGTTTAAAGAGCCCTGCATTTCGAAGATGCTTGCCCCATATACATATTCTGCCAGTTCCATTTGATCTTCGTTACAACAGCAAAACAATGTTCTTGCGTGAAGGTTCTCTTCAACAACCTTTGGATTGATAGCCAGCCGGAACCTGATTAGTTTGTCCGCTGACGGAAAGAACAGGATGATCAGTTTCATTGCAAGGAAATGGTTCTCCGTTTTAAGGACAGGACGGTTAAGAATGAAAGCGCTGAAGGGTTACTAATGTAGGAAAGCCGGGCAATTATTCAAAGGAAAAAACCCGCATTTTTTGTCGCGATACGTGTTAGCATCATAGTTATTTGAATAATCGGGATGAATCAAATGATGCTTATAGAAAAATAAAATTTATAAAGCCGGGAGAATAGACCAGTTGTAAGGAATTACTTCAATGATCATCCATCAGTAATGGCAGTTGCTCTGTAACAAGATTCGGCTGACTTTCGTCCGCGACCTTGCAAGTCGGGAAAAACGCAGAGCTTTTTCTTCTTCAATAAGTATTTCTCCTGATTTTCTTCTTATACTGTTTTCGTAATTTTGCGGCGCCATATCCAGTATCTTATGTTGATGGTAATTATGGCCAAGTACCAATAAAAACTAACACGTACCACTTATGAGACAGCTTTCTGTGCGTCCAGCTTCATTGGCCAGGGTAAAATCCCCATCTTCCATTTTTAGAATAAATAATTTTAGCAAGGGAAAGTTCCTGCGATCTGTTCTGTATTTGCTGATCTTTCTTCTGACCTCACTATTGATTTTTGCCTCAACAGGTATTTCTTCCAGGGCTGGCCAGCAACTCGTTTTCATAACAGCCGATGTAGCAGACCAGGAAACCTTAACCAGGGATATTGAAAAAAATATACTGGTGTACCGTCTCAACAGCAAACAATCTGCGATACAGCAGATATCTGAGATCCTGCGTACTTATCAGGGATTGGAAGCCGTGCACCTGATTTCGCACGGGAGGCCCGGTGCCTTGCACCTGGGAAGCGAAAAGCTTGACTGGTCCAACCTGCCTGAACATACAGATGCTTTGCGTCAATGGGGCCGTAGCCTAAGGGTCGGCGGCAGCTTTTTGTTGTATGGCTGTGAGGTGGCAAAGGGACGAACCGGTGCCGGCTTTATACAAAAGATGGCTGCCGTGTTACAGACGCAGGTGGCAGCTTCCGTTGATATTACCGGAGCGGAAAGGCTGGGCGGCAATTGGATACTCGAATACCAGACGGCTGCCATCAACGCAAATGCCCTGGACCTTGCCGGCTATAACAGCCTGTTGCAAACTACACCCCCTGATGGCGTATATAAATTTGCCAATGCGGCAACGAATGCCGATGGCACGGCTACTACATCAGAAGGTTTTTTCCTGATTTCTGGCAAAAATGGAGTCCCTGGAAACGCTACCCAGGAAAGTGTTTCTGCGGATGAATTTGGGGTGTATATGCGGGACTCTAGAACAACAACAACAGGTACTTCTTACCTGGAAGTAAAAGTAAAAAACGGAGGCAGTTTCAAAATAACCGGGTCGCTTGTAGGTGAGTATGATTATTATAATACCTCTACACCGGCGTTACACAATGATTTTTATAATGTTTATGCCGTTGGATATGCCGGTGCTACTGAAGTAGCCCGCACGCCGGTGCATAACAGCGTTGGTGTGTATCAGGTTAATTATAATCTTAATTTTTCAACTTTTGCCAACAAACAAATTGATGTCTTCCGCGTTTATTATTCCTGGAATGTTGGCACTGCCCAGGATTATTTCAACCTGGTGAATTTAACGATTTCCGGCGCTTCGGTTACCCCGCCACCCCCCCCGGCTACGATCAGCACAAATGCCAACCTTTCCAACCTTACGTTAAGTTCCGGCACCTTAAACCCGGTATTTGCCGCCAGCACCACCAGTTACACGGCTTCTGTAAGCAACGCCACCAGCGTTATTACGGTAACGCCTACCGTAGCGGAAAGCAATGCAACCGTAACCGTAAATAATACATCGGTTACTTCCGGCTCTGTATCCGGTCCTATTTCCCTGGCCGTAGGCTCAAATACGATCACTGTTAAGGTAACCGCCCAGGACGGCGTTACTACGAATACATATACTATTATTGTAACCAGGGCTGCAGCTCCCGGTGTTTTATTGAGCTCCAGCCCAACCATCACTTTTAGCAACAGCACCGGTTTTGGTGATAATATAGCCGAGGATGGTGAAGGGGGTTCCACGGCTATCAGTGATTTTAACATTCAGGTAATGCCCATCAATAGTAGTGGTGCAAAGCTGACAGCTGATCCTCTTCAGTTTCATAGCGGTGCTGAAGCAAGCTGGAGTGGCTATCCCCCCATTATAACGTACGGAGCGAATAATCCGCATTACGGCTGGTCTATAAAGTCGGATAATGGAGCCGAGTTTTCACTGGTTTCTTTAGACTTTTTTGACTGGGGAAACTGGGACGGCGCCACCTTTGTCGCTCAAGCCTTCCGAGACGGCAGCTCATTGGGTACTGTAACCTTTACGGGCAATACTAATGGAAATATGGTCGGGCTGACTAACGCCGCTCAACTTACCAGCATTTTCCGCAATGTAGATGAAGTGCGGGTTTACCAGCAAGGTGGCGTAAATTCCTATATTGCTTTAAATAACATCCGTGTAACGACACCTTCTGTATCACTTCCTACAGTAACATCCATCAATACTGCAAGTGCGAATCCAACGGCCGCGACATCAGTTAATTATACAGTCACTTTTTCTGCATCGGTCAGCGGCGTTTCGGCGAGTAACTTTTCCCTGAGCGGAACGGCTAGCAACGCCAGTATAAGTGCTGTATCAGGATCTGGCACCACCTGGACCGTATCGGTAAACACAGGCTCTGTAGATGGTGCGCTTAAGCTTTCACTGGCGAATGCTACAGGTATTTCACCGGGCATTGGCACTGCATTACCTTATTCAGGACAACAGTATACTATTGACAAAACGTCTCCGACAGTAGCGATCACCAGTAATCAATCGCAATTGAAAGCCGGTGAAACGGCAACCATCACCTTTACCTTCAGTGAAGATCCGGCAGCTACGTTTACCAATGCAGATATAGTAGTGTCAGGCGGTACGTTAGGCGCAATTACAGGATCAGGAACAACACGAACAGCTGTTTTCACACCAATGGCAAATGTCAATGGTGGTACGGCCAGTATAACCGTAGCAGCAGGTTCCTATAGTGATGCTGCCGGTAATAACGGCGGAGGAGGCTTGTCGCCTGTGCTTAGTTTTGACACACAAGCGCCAACGGTAACATCCATCACTAGGGCTGATGCAAATCCAACGGCTGCAACATCGGTTAGTTTTACGGTTAGTTTTTCAGAAGCGGTAACAGGTTTAGATGCATCGGATTTCACCATAACCACTACTTCCGGTAACGCAGCCGGTACGGTAGCTTCTGTAACCGGTGGGGGAACTACATATACCGTAACCGTAGATAATATTACAGGCGCAGGAGGGTTACGACTTGATTTGAATAACAGTGGTACCGGTATTACCGATACTTATGGCAATGCTGTTTCAGGTGGTTATACATCGGGCCAATCTTATACCATTGGTTTCGGCCCCGCTACTATCAGCTTTTCTGCTTTACCTGTAAAGACCTATGGAGATGCAGATTTGGCTCCGGGTGCCACCAGCACCAATAGTGCAACAACCATTACCTACACAAGCAGCAATACACTGGTAGCCACGATTGTGAGCGGAAAGATCCACATTGTGGGAGCAGGAACCGCTATTATTACGGCTTCTCAACCAGCCGGAAATGGTTATAGTGCAGCTACGGACGTGCAGCAGACATTAACGGTGAATCCTGCAACACTCACCATTACTGCTAATAACCAAAGCAAGGTTTATGGTTCTGTCAATCCGGCATTTACGGCGAGCTACAATGGTTTTGTAAACGGTGATAATGCCTCTAGCCTGACCACTCAACCTACATTCACTACTACGGCTACCACCAGTTCATCGGCAGGCAACTATGCGATCACAGTTAGTGGTGCTGTCTCTTTCAAATATATCATTAGCTATGTAGCTGGCAATCTTACAGTAACGCCTGCGGCACTGACGATCACCGCTAACGACCAGACGAAGACTTATGGCGCCGGTGTGCCTGCGCTGACAGCCAGTTACAGTGGTTTTGTGAACGGTGATAATCCCTCCAACTTAACGGTTCAGCCAATAGTAACTACTATAGCCACAACCACTTCCATGGTAGGCAACTATACTATTTTGGTTGGTGGCGCCGCCAGTTCTAATTATACAATTAACTACGTAAGCGGTAGTCTTACAATAGTACCAGCACCTCTTACCATCACCGCTACTAACGTGACTAAAACCTATGGTCAAACGCTAACCGGCGGCACCGGTTCTGTTGCCTTTATCCCCAATGGTCTTATGAATGGGGAAACCATTGGCAGTGTAACCATTGCTTACGGCACAGGTGCATCTGCAACAGATGCAGTGGGCACGTATACAAATCAAGTGACGCCAGGTGCAGCAACAGGCGGAACGTTCAATCCGGCCAACTATAGCATTACTTATGCAAAAGCTAATATTATTGTAGGAGCAGCAGCTTCAATTATAACCTTTGCTGCTTTGCCTGCAAAGACCTATGGAGATGCCGACTTTGCACCGGGTGCAAACAGCACGAACGGTGTTATCTCGATCACCTACACAAGCAGCAATACCTCGGTAGCCACGATTGTAAGTGGCAAGATTCACATTGTGGGAGCGGGTACAACAACGATTACGGCTTTACAGGCAGCCGATGCCAATCATAGTGCCGCAAATGACCAGCAGCAAACTTTAACGGTGAACAAGGCGGCGCTGACAGCCATTGCTGATCCTCAAACCAAAGTGTATGGCCAGGCGAATCCCGTGCTTACCGTTCACTACAGTGGTTTTGTTGGAAGCGATGATGCCAGTAAGCTGACTACGCAGGCTACGGCCGGCACAACGGCCCTGACCGATTCACCAGTGGGTGCCTATACCATTACAGTGAGTGGCGGCACAGCCGATAATTATACTATAAATAGCTATCAAACCAGTAGCCTTACAATTACCCCGGCAGCATTGACCATTACTGCAAATAATAGATCAAAAGTTTATGGCGCCGATGTGCCTGCGCTGACTGCGAGCTACAGCGGTTTTGTAAACGGTGATAATGCATCGAGCCTGGCAACAGCGCCAACACTGAGTACAACAGCAACCGCAGCCAGTGCCGTAGGCGATTACACGATAACGCCGTCCGGTGCTGTAGCTTCCAACTATGCGATCAGCTATGCGACCGGTACACTTTCGGTAACGCCTGCAACCCTCACCATCACGGCCGATGACAAGACCAAAGTCTATGGTTTGGCCGTTCCAGCCTTAACAGCCAGCTACAGTGGTTTTGTAAATGGTGATGACGCTTCCGGCTTAACCACTCAGCCTGTCCTGGCAACTTTGGCTACTATCTCCAGTGGCGTAGGTACTTATGCGATTACCGCCAGCGGAGCCGTCGCTTCCAACTATACAATTTCCTATGTAAGCGGCACTATGACCGTTAGTGCTGCACAGCCGGTAATAACCTTTGGATCGTTACCTGTAAAAACATACGGAGATACTGACTTTGATGCAGGAGCCACGAGTGATAATGCAAGTACTCCTGTCATGTACAGCAGTGATAATACAGCCGTGGCGACCATTGTAAATGGTAAGGTACATGTGGTAGGCGCTGGCACGGCAAACATTACAGCTTCGCAGGCAAGTGATGCCAACCATACTGCAGCAACTGATGTAATACGCCAGTTAACCGTTAATAAGGCGACGATAACGATTACTGCAGATGCGAAAAATAAGACATATGGAGAAAGCGATCCTGCCCTGAGCTACCAGATTACTTCAGGAGCACTGGTAGGGAACGATAACTTTACTGGATCCCTGGTTCGTGATGCAGGCGAAGATGCCGGCAATTATCTTATCAACCAGGGTGGGCTTGCTTTGAACGGCAACTATACGTTAACGTATAATTCGGCTGATCTTACCATTAACAAGGCCGCTATTACAGTAACAGCCGCGGCGAAGACAAAGACATACGGACAAAGTGATCCTGTACTGACCTACCACGTCTCTTCCGGTGCGCTGGTTGGTACAGATACCTTCACAGGCTCGCTGACCCGTGACCCAGGAGAAAACGCAGGCAATTATGCCATCAGACAAGGTACACTGGCATTGGATGCGAACTATATCCTGACCTATACAGGTGCCAGTCTTATAGTTAACAAGGCTTCACTGACCATTACCGCCGAGGACAAGACCAAGACATACGGTGAGAATAATCCTGTGTTTACGGCCAGCTATAGTGGCTTTGTAAACGGAGACAATTCATCCAGCCTGGCTGTTCAGCCCACATTCACTACTACGGCTGCAACCACCTCACCGGTAGGTAACTATGTGATTACGACCAGTGGTGCTGCCAATCCAAACTATACCATCAGCTATGTTGCCGCTAACATCTCCGTCATCCCGGCTGCGCTGACCATTACAGCGGATAATAAAACCAAAGTGTATGGCGATGCGGATCCTGCACTCACCTATAGTGTCACCGGCCTGGTAGGCAGCGATGCGGTAACGGGCAGCCTGGTACGTACCCCTGGTAATAATGCAGGCACTTATGCCATTCAACAGGGAAGTCTTTCGGCATCTAGCAACTATGTAATTAGTTACCAGGGCGCTAGTTTTACGATCACTCCCAAACCGGTGACCGTAGCAGCCGATGCGCAAACTAAAATTTACGGACAACCGGATCCTCTTTTCACGTATAGCATATCGCCGGTATTGCTTAACGGAGATGTGTTGAACGGGACATTAAGTCGCACCGCCGGGGAAAACGCCGGCAGTTATGCGATTAACCAGGGCAGCCTGAATCATCCGAATTATGCCCTTTCATTTACCGGCAATGCACTGACCATTAATAAGGCAGCGCAACAAATTACATGGGTGCAAACCCTGGTTGCGGGTTGTGATGGCAGTACAAGCATTACACTCTCCGCCACCGCCAGCAGCGGTTTACCGGTAAGTTACCAGTCGGCCAATACAGCGGTTGCTGCCACCAACGGCGCTCAGTTGCAGATAGCAGGACCCGGTTCAAGTATGATCATTGCCACACAGCCCGGTAACAACAATTACCTGCCGGCAGCAGAGGTTCAGCAGGAATTGCTATCCAAACTGCCTGCTCACCTGTTGGTAAAACGCTGGGACGATGTGTTGGTATTTGACAACAGCAGTAATCAATACACTGCCTGGCAGTGGTATAAAAATGGCGTTGCTATCAATGGCGCTACCGGTCAGTATTATTATGAAAGCGGTAAGCTGAATGGTGACTATTATGCCGTTGTGAAAACCGCAGCAGGAGTGACCATGCAAACCTGCCCGGTAACGATTACAGCCGGTGCCACTTTTGTTCCAATAAGCATTTTCCCCAACCCGGCAGCCCCCGGACAGACCATAACCGTCAAAACGGGATACAGCGCTGCGCAGTTACAGGGTGCAACCATCGTGGTGACCAATATGCTGGGTGCAGTAGTTCAAACAGTGCAGAATGTAACACCTCAGACAACTATTACCATGCCGTTTGCCCAGGGCTTGTATGCCATCAGGCTGAAGCTGGCCAACGGTGTTACGGCTTCTGTCAATGCACTGGTAAAACCATAATAAAGAGTATTCAATTTAATTACGCAATAACACATTTATATGATAAAACTATTTTTCACTGCTATCACCTGCACCTTACTGCTATTTGGTTTTTCAGCAGGCGCACAAGACAGTGAGTTCAGTCTTTCGGCTGGTGGAGGCCTGTCTGGTTTGAAATATGATCTGCCCAATGGCGCTAGTAAACTAAAACCCGGATTCCAGGCGGGCATCGGGTACACAAAGTTTTATAATTCCCGCTGGGGCCTGACTACCGGACTTGGACTTGGGTATTATCAAAGCCGGGCGACGCTGACGCCCAATACTGTTTTTTCCAGCCATTCGGTGGATAGCGAAAACAATGCGTTTGAGTTCCGGGTGAAAACAAAAGGATATGAAGAAAAGCAAAACCTGTATGCCTTGCAGATTCCTGTAATGGTGCAGTTTCAATCACCGTCAAAAACCAGCACACAGTTGTATGCGCAGGGTGGTGTTAAGCTGGGGATTCCCGTGAGCAGTTCCTATCAAACAAAAGCGGATGAAATCAACGCTTCCGGTTATTATCCTGATGTGAATGCAGAGATCACTGATCTGCCGGCCCACGGTTTTGGTACACAAACCAATTGGTCAGGCAAAGGCGATTATGATTTCAAACTGTCTTATTCTTTAGCAGCCGAAACTGGCGCCCGGTTTCGTCTTTCAACAGGCAACTATTTGTATGCGGGTCTTTTTATCGACTATGGTTTAAATAATCTTAAAAAACAGGAAGGCGATCAAACCTTATTAACCTACCATCCCACTGCCATTAGCCAAAGCCAGGCTACCGGTGTGTTTTCTTTGGCCAATACAACCGGTGATGTCAGGTTATTGGCCTACGGTATCAAATTGCGTATTGGTATTGGATCAAAGGAAAAGAAAACAGCTCCACCTGTAAAAGAGGTGTATGTAGAAACTCCGGCACTACCGGTTCAAACAGCGGAAAAGCCAAAGGAAGAAGAACTGGTGGTTACGGTAACAGAACAGAAAATTATACCGGAAGCAACAAAAGATACACTGACTACAGAAGAAGAACAATTCATACAAACTTCGTTACAATTTAGTAAGGTAGGTGACACGGTGTTGTCCCCCTCCGCACAGGCCGAGGCCGACAAACTGGCGCAATTCATGCAGCGGCATAGCCATATTGAGTTGCAAATAGAAGGGCATACCTGCAACCTGGGTGGACCGGCTGTGAACCAGCGTATTAGTATCGCACGGGCAAAAGCCGTAGCCACTTACCTGGAGCATAAAGGCATCGACCCTTCGCGGTTACATATCGTAGCCAAAGGTGCTGCTGAACCAATTGTTCCCAATACCTCCGAAGCCAACCGCAAGCAAAACAGGAGGGTGGTCATAAAGGTAGTGGAATAACTACCCAACGAGAATAAACGCAAAGCTGTCCCTGCCGGGGCAGCTTTATTTTTTAGCCCGCTCTTCACTCTAACCATCTAAAAAACTACTTCCTGGTTCAAGGTGCTGTAAGGCATAAAGTGCGTGATGGAAAGTTTCATCTTATTCAGATTTGTTTGTACGCCTGAAGGTTATATCCTTTAACAATCAGCCTGGCTGCAAGCACCATTTCATAAACGGCAATCGGGATAGCCAACAACACTGTTTGTACAGAAAAATGAGAAATGAAACCAAATATCTCTAAGAGTGCTGCCAATAAAATTAAGATGGCGCCTGCTATGCCAAGTAGAGAAAGTTTCCTGGGCACAAGCTTCGTCCGGTAGAAGATGAAACTGTAAATGAATGTATTTATTCCCAGCATAAAATGAGGTCCCAAAATAAACGTCCATCCATGAACGATCTTTAGAGTGCTTCCAAAGGTTTGAAGGGATACGATACTGTCTCCGGATGCGGTAGCATAAGCATGACTGATAGACAGGATGGTAAGTATGCTTACTACTCCTATCAGGATAAAAACAACTTCCAGTAATCGAAAGAGAGCATAAGCCAATCCCCAGCTTGCACTGTATTTTTTCAAATAGGGATACAACATTACCCCTGTTCCAATATTAGCAAAAGCAAGGATCAATTCGAAGACAGCACCTGCCCTTATCCTTGAAGATGCGCTGGCTCCCGCGGCAAGAAAATCCTGGTTTTGCAAAATAGGGTCATACAACTTAAGACCGGTGATGGCAGTTGCCGTTGCTGTTATGAAGAACAAGCCGGTAACCACAGCTTTTAATTGGTGCTCTTTGCTGTTTGTTTCAATTGATGTCATTGTGGTTGGTTTTAGATTTTACACAAACCTACCCAGACAGGATCCGGCAAAAATTATCTTAAGATAAAAAGCATTTTTCCCAATATAAAATGCGACTACTTCACCTTAGTGGATACTCTTTTTCGCATCCGGCTAAGTGATACGGGAGTAATGCCCAGGAAGGTAGCAATGTGATAAAGCGGCACCCTGTTAAACAGGTCCGGCCGGGTTTCCAGTAAACTTAGGTAACGCTGTTCGGGGCTTAAACTTTTAAAATCATCAAATGATACCTGCTTTTGTATAAGTAGTTCGCTGTTTAACTGCGCAACCATGGACCGGAGCTTTGGAATTTTTTCCAGTAATTGATTGTTTCTTTCTGTTGAGCCAAGGGCAATGATTGAGTTTTCGAGACAGGAAAGAAAGTATTTTGAAGGTTCTTTTTTTGTATAACTGATGGGTGTTATCGCCTGGCTTTCCGTATAAAAATCAGTTGTTTTTTCTTCTCCGTCAATCAGGTAATAGCTCCTGACACAACCCTGGAGAATAAAAAAACATTCCTTCGCATACTCGCCTTCTGACAACAGGACTGCATCTTTCCTGTAGCTCCTGATTAAATTTTGTTCATGAATGATGGCGATCTCTTCTTCTGTAAGAGGCACATACCGGGTTATAAAAGAAATGATTTCATCCGTCATGGTTATAGTTTGATCTGAAAAATGTTAACGCAAAAGCACTCTGCAATCTTGTTACAATAATACTGATAAAGACGGGACAAGTGAATACATCCTTTCACATGTATAAATCGGCTACGATTGTCGATGTTCTGTCGTTCAAAACTTACTTGCTGCACTCACTTATTAGCTTAAGATAATTTTTCTGCAAATCCCGACGTGTACGTTTGCATCCAGACAGGTATTGAAAAATGAGCAACGCCAGTTGCATCAAAAAGAACATTCAATACTTACTAAAACATTTTATCAAATAGTATAAACATTAAAAACAAACCGGTATGCAAACAAACATCAAATCCCTTGCACCATTGGCAGCAATAGCGCTGATTTTCACTTTTTCAATGTCGTCTTCCGCACAGACAAGCCGCTTCGGTATTTCGGTCAATTCACTCACTACCAATTTCAATTACGGTACATCAGAAAATGGTTTGGAACCTTATAAAAAGAACTACAGAGGCTTACAAGCCGGTATTTCCTACCAGGCAGGTATTACATCTATGTTTTCAGTGGTACCGGAATTGTATTTCGCAATGAAAGGTGGCACTCTGAAGCAAAACAATCCCCTTACCGAAGCCAAATCAACATTACGGATTAATAGTGTTGAAATGCCGGTATTGGCTCGTTTGCACTTCAACAAATTATATCTCAATGCCGGTCCTTATGCCGGTTACAATGTAGGGGGACGTCTGAAAATTGATGGCACGAATACATCACCCGAAGCAACAACCAGGCTTTCATTTGGCAACTCTTCTGCTGACTTTAAACGTTGGGATGCCGGCTTTCAGGCAGGTGCCGGGTACAACTTCAATTTAAAGCAATCCATACTCACATTGGATGTTCGTTATGGTTACGGAATGGTCAATATTTCCAAAGATGTGGAGCGATACAACCGTATGCTGAACATAAGTGTACAGGTTTCAAAGCCATCTAAAAACTAAAACAAAACAAGCCGGAGATAATTTAATTATCCTCCTGTTCTAATCATCCTCACAAACAAAATAGCTGGTACTGAAAATTTTTTTCAATGGCGAAAAGCGGCCCGGAAACATAGAGTGGGGTAGCTATCTTCTTTTGATTTAGTTGCCCTAAGGTTTCCTGTGGTTTTAAAGGAATTATGCACTTTTTACAGGCCTGATACACCTGCGCCCTGGATTATCCCTTCTGCATCTTTCATAGTGCCGCTGTAATGAATAGACAAACCCCTATGCGGTTTTATAAGAGGAAAGTGCGTAATTTTCCAAGGCACCATACTTTAAAACCAGAAACAAATGGAACTCCCTCATCTCAATCCCCTTCCTGAATGGAAAGACCGTTTACAAAATATAGAAAGGGGCGAAGCCTGGAAATGGAAGCAGGAACTGGAGATTGCCGAAGCCATGTACAACCAATGGCGGGAAGTGTTTGGGTTGGTTATGGCTTTTGTGGAAACCCTGCCTGAAGAAGAGGATGAATTGCTCAGTACTAAAAGCATGATCTTCCAAAACGCCTATATCATTGCGCCCAAGATCATGAGTGCCTGCGGCGATACTTTGTACCAGATCAAAATGGAAAATGCAGCACTCATTCGCTTCAATTGCCGGCAAATGTGGGAGCAAATTGCCTTTGCAGCACTTATGGGTACGGCCGATAAAGAACACAAGAAAGTAATTGAAGAAGCACTGAACAAATTCAGGGAACTGTTTCGCCAGTGGGTGGCTACCTTCAAAAAAGACGATTACGAAGATGATTGGGGACTGTTTTAGATAATACTGCAAGCTGCAGATCCCTTATGCCTCGCACCGAATTTCTTTACTCCAAAATATTGTACAGCACTTGCAAGCCATCCAGGCAATTCATTCGCTACATCATTGGTAATTACCAGTTCTCTTTCAACCCTAAACTTCCGGGTGCAATCCAAAGAACACGGATGACATTGATTGAATGGATTTACACGGAAAAATCAGTGAGCATCCGTCTCATCCGTGTTCCGCCAAAACAAATCCTGAACCGACAATGGTTTCGTTAAACCGTAGTGAGAAAGAGACTTAGCCATACCAATGATTTCCACCATCCAAACACCTCAACAACAATAATCCAATCAGGGGTTCTCCTTCGCTTTGCCACTCATACATCTCAATTGCTGCCTTCTTCCAAATGAACTAACTTTTTAATCCTCAAAAAATGCAGTTATGAGAAAAGCAGCTTTACTTTTTGTAATCGCTGTATGGGTATATGCAGCGAAAGCCCAATTCACACTCCAACCCAGGCTGGGTTTTGAAACTCCTCTTACAAAGATCAGCTACAACAATTCTTCTTTCTACAAGGCGGTTTCTCAATCGCTGCCGCAGGCGGGTGTTCGTGCTGATTATCAATTTAAAAAAGGCTTTGCACCTTATTTAGGCGTTTTTACCCACCGTCCCCTGGTAAGCTATAGTTTTAATGATCCCAAAACCGGTATGAGTTCCTACAGTGCTGCTGCCGGCGACCTGCAAGTACAGTTACAGGCAGGCTTGCAGTACACCACTAAAGCCATTGCATTGAACAAAAAAAAGGCCGCTACAACCAGTCCGCAGAAGGTTTCGGAAACCAAAAGCAGTTGTTGTCATTCCTACGGAGGTTGTCATAAAACCGCCGAAGCGCAGGCATCAAAACAGCAAGGCAATAGCTGGACCCTGCGGCTGCAACCTTCAGCAGGCCTGGGTTATATACCTTCCGGCAAAGGAGACCTGGAGACCGCCAATTCAGCCAGTTACCAGTACAACGCCGGTAATTCACCAACCGAATTCATTACAGGCCTGGGCTTTGAACTGGCAAAGAATAAAAATCCATTCATTACACTTGCCCTCAGCTATTTTAAAGGGTTGGGAACTAATGAAACAGTGCTACTTACTGAATCTGCCGGTAAACCGGTAAGTACCAATCTTCGCTCCAAACTTTCCGGGTGGAATGCCGCTATCGGTATCCCCATTTCATTCGCTAAAAAAAGCAAGACAACTAACGTGACAACGAAAAAGGAAAACAACAGTCCCCATCGCTGCACAGAGTATTACAGGAGCAGGTGCGGTAGTTATAAAAGGATCCAATAGTTCCGCCGGTCATTCTAAAGACCACAATGCCCCCGTCAACAATACAAGGCAGGAATAAAACTTCGTTGACAAGGCTTCAACATAAGTGGCTTGTCAGTTAACTAATGATAGAAAAGAAAAAGCCTCAGATTATTCTGAGGCTTTTTTCAAGGTTGTTGCAGTTTACCCGCATTAAATTTTATTGCTTCACGTCAAACCTGTCCAGGTTCATCACCTTATCCCAGGCTGCAACGAAGTCCTTCACAAACTTTTCCTTTGCGTCTGCACCCGCATACACTTCTGCAATGGCACGCAACTCGGCGTTGGAACCAAACACCAGGTCGGCACGGGTAGCGGTCCATGTGGGTTTGCCGCTGGCACGGTCATATCCCTGATACAATTCCCCGTCTTCGCTGGCGGGCTTCCAGGCCGTGGCCATACTAACCAGGTTTACAAAGAAATCGTTGGTCAGCCTGCCCGGTGTTTTGGTGAACACACCATGTGCAGAACCATCAAAATTGGTATTCAGTACACGCATGCCACCAACCAGCACCGTCAATTCAGGTGCGGTAAGCGTCAGCAACTGCGCTTTATCCACCAACAAGGCTTCTGTTGATACATCGCTGCTTTCCTTGCGATAATTACGGAAACCATCGGCACGGGGCTCCAGGTAAGCCATAGATTCCACATCGGTTTGCTCCTGCGAAGCATCGGTGCGACCCGCGGTAAACGGAACTGTGATGGTAAAGCCGGCATCTTTTGCTGCTTTTTCCACCGCAGCACAACCACCCAATACAATTAAATCAGCCAACGAAACCTTTTTACCGCCGCTTGCCGATTCATTAAATTCCTTTTGGATAGAAGTCAACACATCAAGCACCTTGCTTAACTGGGCAGGAGTGTTAACCGCCCAGTCTTTTTGAGGGGCCAAACGGATTCTTGCACCATTGGCACCGCCACGAAGATCGGAACCACGGAAGGTGGAGGCCGAAGCCCATGCTGTTGTTACCAACTGGGATACTGTTAATCCAGAGGCTAAAATTTTTGCTTTCAATGCTGCTATATCCTTGTCATCAACCAGGGCATGATCAACAGCAGGAACAGGGTCCTGCCACAACAGGTCTTCCTGCGGTACTTCTGACCCCAGGTAACGGGATTTGGGTCCCATATCACGATGCGTGAGCTTGAACCAGGCACGGGCAAAGGCGTCGGCAAAAGCATCGGGGTTTTCGAGGAAGTGCCTTGATATTTTTTCATACGCCGGGTCCACTCTTAAGGCTATGTCGGTAGTGAGCATGGTGGGCTTGCGGCGTTTTGACTTATCGTGTGCATCCGGAATGATCTCTTCTGCATCCTTGGCCACCCACTGGTGGGCGCCTCCCGGGCTTTTGGTCAGTTCCCATTCAAAGCCAAAAAGGTTTTCAAAGAAATTATTACTCCATTGGGTAGGCGTTTGTACCCAGGTAACTTCCAGTCCGCTGGTAATGGTATCGCCACCCTTACCCGAACCAAAATTATTTCTCCATCCAAGGCCCTGCATTTCCAGCCCTGCAGCTTCCGGCTCCTTGTCTACATGGTCGGAGGAGGCAGCACCATGCGTTTTACCAAAACTATGACCACCTGCAATGAGGGCCACGGTTTCTTCATCGTTCATGGCCATGCGGCCGAAGGTGACGCGGATATCTCTTGCCGCGGCAACGGGGTCGGGGTTGCCATCAGGACCTTCGGGGTTTACATAAATCAGTCCCATGTGCGCCGCTGCCAGCGGTGCTTCCAGGCCGAAGGAGTGCATATTGCCATCGGCATTTTCGTCGGTATTCAGCACACCATGTTCGGCCAGTCCCGGCTTACCCTTCGGATAGCGTTTATCGTTACCCAGCCAGGTGGTTTCGGCGCCCCAATACACATCTTCGTCAGCCTCCCAGGTATCCGGGCGGCCACCCGCAAAGCCAAAGGTTTTGAAGCCCATGGATTCCAGCGCCACGTTTCCGGCAAGGATCATCAGGTCGGCCCAGGAAAGCTTGCTTCCGTACTTCTGTTTAACGGGCCATAACAAGCGTCTTGCTTTATCCAGGCTTACGTTATCGGGCCAGCTATTGAGCGGGGCAAACCGCTGCTGTCCCCTGCGGGCACCGCCGCGTCCATCATATACCCGGTAGGTACCTGCGCTGTGCCAGGCCATGCGAATGAAAAGAGGACCATAGTGACCAAAATCGGCCGGCCACCAGTCCTGCGAATCGGTCATGAGGGCTGTTAAATCTTTTTTTACTTCCTGCAGGTCCAGGGTTTTAAAGGCTTCTGCATAATCAAAATCCTTATCCATTGGATTGGACAGGGAGGAGTGTTGCCTCAGGATGTTCAGCTTTAATCCGTCGGGCCACCAGTCGCGGTTTTTAGTGCCGCCACCACCAATATTTTGCTTGGCGCTGCTGTTGTGGAAGGGGCATTTGCTTATGTCTTTTGTTTCCATATACTAAAGGTTATGAGTAGTTATTATCACCGGTTTATAAAGGCCGGCGCATTCAGGCGCAAAGCTATGACAGGGGGCTGATAGAAACTATCGATATACTTTATCATCGTATCAATAAAACTGATGAGCCGGGCGGCTGCAGCTTCTTTTCACATCCTGGATAAAGGGCCGTATTGGTTTGCCGGTAAGGAGGGGAGACGGCAAGAGATGAATAGGGTCTTCCCGCCTTACCGTCTTCCCGGCAAAAGCCTTACTCAAAGGCATTGTTGGAGTTGAGTGAATGAAGTGGGTTGGTATTGGTAAGAGGAATCAATCTTCATTGAATGGAGTGAAAGAAGTGGTGAATTGTATCTAAGTTTATATATTTCAACCTCACCCCCAACTTATTCTCCGATTTTCGGAGATACCGCCGCCCCTCTCCATGTGGAGAGGGGTTGGACAACTCCTATATCATTAGAGGCTTATTGGGGTGAGGTTGAAAGGAATTGAGACACTGCCGAAGTAGTGAATTTATAATGAGGAGTATCAACGATTCCGCTTGTTGAAAGGCGTAAAAGAACGAACCTGGTGTCGATGATTCATTCTTTGTTTCATTGTATAATGCTCCATAAGTTTCTTGGCCTTACTATGAAGGCATCATTAAACAGAAGAAGGAGTACAATAATGAACGCCACCAAACCAACAAGAACCAGAATTTGTACCCCAGATATTTTTTGGATTTCCTGTTTCGAATGCGGCTGGCAAATTTCACCGGCACAATACCGTGCTTTTTGTTTGTACACCAGGTTGTAAACGATGCATCCTAAACAAATACCAAAAGCCGATTCAAAGAACAGAAAGGACAGGCAAATCAAGCAACCCAGTCCTGTGATGATGCTGTATGAATTCACCACCACCAATAGAAAAAACATGATGCCTGCAATGGCGATGCCTATTTTCCAGGCAAATTTTTTTTGAGCGGCGCCGACGTATTCAGGCATTTGTCTTCTAACGATCAAACGACCTATGATCAGTGTTGGAGAAAACTTTGGATTCACAAAAACCCGTGTGAGCAGATCGCCGAGAAAAACAATGATGACATATTTGATCATTAAAAAGTTTCCTTCAAAAAGGATCAACATCAGGGAGATGAACATGAACAGGAAAAGAATTCCTGCTGCTGCCCTGATTTCCCGTTCGTTCAAAACAGGAAGGTTGTATCCTTTCACCTCTTCGCCGAAGCTTATTATTTTATTTGGATGGTTCATCACTCGTATTTTAAAACAAGGGATGTGTACCATCCCTTGTAGTGAATGCGTTTCAGCAACTGCAAAAAACCAGCGCTACCAAAGCGATTGCCATAGATACAAACATGGGATTCATAAATGAAATTTTGGTGATGGAATGTTATTGGGATCTATTTTTTGTTACCACTGCTTTGCTCAACTTTTTCATTCCTCATCTGCGGCCGGCCGGTTATTTTTCAACCGTGACGGTATTTCAAAAAACTTCAATCTCTCATCGTATTTCCAGGCAATTTTTAATTGAGATCCTTTACCAAATCAGAATTCTGATGTAAGAATAGGCCAGTTCACAAACATTTTACAGTGCCTGTCAACAGACAGCAGGGAATCGTAAACAAACGGCATTGGTTGAGGGAAGCAGGCCGTTCGTTTATTGGTTTTGATGACGGGATATGATTTTATAATGAAAGATTTCTTTTTAATACTGCTAACCGGTAGTCCCATTAGTGTCTCACTTTCCTTCCACCTCACCCCAATAAAACTCTAATGTTATGAGAGTCGTTCAATCCCTCTCCAAAGAAATTCCATTTCCTTTTTCCTTTTCCTCAAGAAGATGACACGCAGTGCCGGATGAGGTGGAGAGGGGAATGAACAATCTTCGAACCGAAAGAAATGTTGTTGGGGTGAGGTTGAAAAAAGTATAAGGTGTAAATTCATAATCAAACCCGTTGTGTTGTCTAAAAAAGATACATACCTAAATAAGTTACATCTTGGAACAAGAGCTTCTACACAAAAAAATGCAAAGCAGCTCCGTGGTGCCCAAACAGAAGCCGAACAAAAACTTTGGGCTCTCCTTCGAAACAAACAAGTAAAAGGAAAGAAATTTAGAAGGCAGCATGCAATTGCTGATTATGTGGTTGACTTTTATTGTTATGAGTGTAAGCTGGCTATTGAACTGGATGGGAATTATCACAATAGTGAAGAAACCAAAGAGTATGATCAGGCCAGAACTATTTTATTGAACGAATATGGAATCACTGTTTTAAGATTTTGGAATGAAGAAGTGATGAAGGAAGTGGAGAGAGTGTTAGAGAAGATTGGTTCTTATTTATGATAGTCCTGCCTGAAGCTTTCTACCCCCAATTACTCTAATGTTGCAAGCGTCATTCTTGCCCTCTCCACCTCACCTGTCCTTTGGGCATCCTCTCAAGAGGAGAAAAGGAAAACAAATTTTTGGGAGAAGGGAAGCGGTGCTTCGCGAATTAGTTTGGAGAGGGGCGGCAGAGTCTCCGAAAATCAAAGAATAAGTAGGGGTGAGGTTGAATATATTAACTGAGACACTGCCGTACCCCGATTCAACAACTGAAACTTCATAGGCCTAAACAGGCAGTTGGTTTACTGCCAGGTGGATTCTATTGACCCGTTGAACATTCAGAAAAGAATTGCCGATATTTAATTCATCTACTTGCATGAAAGCCTGGATTGACAGTAAGATGCTTGCTTTTTATCTCTGGGTGAGCCTGGCGTATGTGCTTTTATGGACCTGGCACGATATGTCCAGTTTTAATGCCAGCTTTTTGCAAGCCCTGCTCAATGCTACCTGGAGGGTGGTTTACATTATCGGTATCAATTTCAGCTTCTTTGAATACGCCGTTCCTTTTTTACTGCGCAAAAAGAAATACATCGTTTTTAATCTTGTACTTGCGCTCCTGTTTTTGTGGATCTACCTGCTCTTATGGTCTTTTGGGTTGTATGTGTGGCGATTTCTCGGCGTAGGTCTGCATATTTATACCCCACTGGGCCAGGCTGATGATACGGGAAAACTGCTGGAAACCCAGATGGCATTCAGTATGGGATCGGTGTTTTTCTTTGGCATCAGCCGGCATGTGTATAACCATGTACGACTAAGGAATACCGCCCAGCAACTGCGTATTGAAAAACAGGAGGCAGAATTGAATTACCTGCGTTCTCAAACCAACCCTCATTTTTTGTTCAATACACTGAACAATGTTTATGCATTGGCAAGGGACAAGGACGATAAAGCGCCGGAATCGATTTTGCGCCTGTCGAAGCTCCTGCGTTTCATGCTGTATGAAACCGGCGGCGATTTTATTTCCATTGAACAGGAGCTGAGGATTATCACCGATTATATTGAGCTTGAAAAATTGCGTTATGATGAATCGCTGCGGATCCAATTTACACAAGACATCGAAAATATGAAGCAGGCATTGCCGCCGCTTTTACTGATACCCCTGGTTGAAAACGCATTTAAGCATGGCGTGTCTGAAACCAGGAGCCGTCCATTCATCCACATTCACCTTGCGGTGCACAACCGGCAATTAAAACTGGTGGTAAGAAATTCTACTGAAGAAGCTTCAGGACAAAGGCCAATAAAGGAACATATTGGGCTTTCGAACTTAAGGCGGCAACTGGAATTATTGTACAAAGAATATGATCTATCCCTCCGGCAGGAGCCGTTCACATTCACTGCTATTCTTCAAATAAACCTGGCAAGCCATGTCTAATTTAAGATGTATTATTATTGAAGACGAGCCGCTGGCGGCAAAGATCCTGGCCGACTACATTGGCCAGGTACCCTTTCTTGAATTACAGGGCAGTTTCAAGGACGCCCTTCTTGCCTCTGACTATTTGCATCATCACGATGTTGACCTCATTTTCCTTGACATCCACCTTCCCCGGCTAAAAGGCATGGCTTTTTTGAAGACACTGACCCATCCCCCGGCTGTGATCATTACCACTGCCTACCACCAGTATGCCGTAGAGGGTTTTGATTTGAACGTTACTGATTATTTACTAAAGCCTTTTGAATTTGAGCGGTTTTTGGTTGCCGTAAATAAAGTAAAACCGGCACAAAAAGAAGGTCCGCCGCCATCGCACACAAGCGAAGACAAAAAAGACTACCTGTTTTTGAGTGTGCAGAAGAAGAAGGTCAAAGTTTTATTTTCCGAGATTGTTTATATCGAAAGCCAGCGTGAGTATATCAAAATTGTAACTACCAAAAAGGAATATGTCTCTAAAATGAGTACGCATGAAATTGAAGACGTGCTGCCTTCCCATCTTTTCAAACGCATTCATCGTTCTTTCATTGTTTCCATTCACAAAATCGATTCCTACACTGCCGAAGAAGTGGAGGTAAACGGCGTCTTTCTTCCCATTGGAAGAGGATACAGGGATAGTATGACGAACCTGTAGGAGTTAGCTTTTACCAGGAAGGCATCATTATTAATCACATCGGGGCATTCAAAACTGCAATTCCTCCCGGCAGTTTTCATACTATTCTCATACCTCAACTATGCTTCAACCGGGCTTCAGCTATAGGACAGGTATTTCATTGCAGGATGTAGACGAACCGCTGTCATTTGCCAGGGCAGCATTTACCATTTGCAAATACATACAATATCATGCAAAGGGAGGCAATAGCGGCCCAAAGGCTATGATGCGTAACCGTATGCTGTTAATCTTGTACCCACACGGCGAAAGCGCCAGCGCAGTAACGGTCATGACCAGGTGTTTTTTGAACCGTGATTTTTTAACCCTAAAAATTACACATCATGGCAAAACAAAAAGGGATCATTAAACTGGAAGGTACTATCGGAGATATTACCTTCTTTAAATCGAAGGACGGCTATGTGGCGAAAGAAAAAAGCGGGCCTACTGCCGAACAAATTGCCACCGATCCTGCTTTCCAGAGAACGAGAGAAAACGGGAAGGAGTTTGGAAGAGCGGGCAAGGCCGGCAAGGTTTTGCGAAATGCCGTTCGCTCACTGATACAGAATGCAGCCGACAGCAAGGCGGTAAGCCGGCTGACGAAGGAGATGATGAAGGTGGTGAAGGCCGACACAACCAACACCCGCGGTTTGCGCAATGTTATTGACGGAGAAACCGAGCTGCTGGAAGGCTTCGATTTCAACATCAATGCGAAACTGGGGACCACGCTTTATGCTCCTTACTCGGTGGTTATGGACAGGGTTACGGGAACGATCACCCTAAATTTTCCCTCGTTTAAACCTGCGGATATGATTGCTGCGCCGGCAGGAGCTACGCATTTTAAAATTGTATCGGCGGGAAGCGAGATCGATTTTGAAAAGGGAGAAAACGTGACCGATGTTCGTGAGTCGGCGATTTTACCCTGGGACGGCAGCGCCACCGCGGTGATGAATGTGGCCCATACCGTTACCGCCAACAGCACACATCCCCTGTTCCTGGTACTGGGTATCCAGTTTTTCCAGGAAGTGAACGGTGAGCATTATCCGCTGAAGAACGGTGCTTTTAATGCGCTGACGATTGTGAAGGTAAGCGGAGAGTAAGTTGGAAGTACGAAGTACGAAGTTAGAAGTAGGAATTCGTAACCCTTTAAAAACTAAAAAATGGAACTGGTTCTTGTCAGAACGTACCATGCTGATGGTACTAACGGTAAAATTTATGCGAATAACAGTTTTCAATGCTATACCATTGAACTGCCCTGGGAGGATAACCTGCCGCAACACTCGTGCATACCTGAGGGCCGGTACGAACTGAAAAAGCGATACAGCACCCGGTTTGGCCAGCATTTACTGGTGGACCGTGTACCGGGACGGGAGCTCATCCTGATACATCCCGCCAACGATGCCCTTAAGGAACTGAGGGGCTGTATTGCGCCAGTATCCATTTTAACAGGGCCGGGAAAGGGACTGCTTTCGAGAAATGCTTTTCGAAAGATAGTCGGAATCGTTTACAAGGCCCTTGAGTCAGAAACTGTTTTCATCACCATTCAATCAAATAAATATGAAGCTGAAAGAAAGAATTGATGCACCAACGCCGAAGTTCTTCAGGAAGGTAAGAAACATCGGGTTGGTATTGGCTGCCATAAGTGCCACCCTGCTGACCACGCCGGTGGCGTTACCGCTGGTGGTTGTAAAAATTGCCGGTTACCTGGCTGTTGCCGGAAGCGTGGCTTCGGCGGTGAGCCAGACGGCGACGGAGGCAGAAAGTAATCCTGAAACTGATTGATTATGGATTCCTTTCAGCCCAATCACAGCACCAAAGCAGGAATGATCGGAGGCCTTTTGTTTGTATTTGTTGGTTTGAGTATGGGAGAAGTTGTGAAGACTGCGTTGCTGGCTGCCATAGGAGCCAGCGTGAGTTACGGAGTTACCGTACTGATTAAATGGATCGGCAAGCGAATAAAAGGAAGAGTGTAAGCGGAAAGGGGCCTTCGGGCCTCTTTCTTTTTATCATTTGATTTTTCATGCGCCTCATAAAAGATACCGGCTGACGCGTTCTTCTTTAAAGCCGGTGAATTCGCAAAATTCGTCGAGGGAAACCCAGGAGCCTTTTGATTTTTTGAATTTCTTCCTGATTTTATCCAGAAACTTCCTGGCGGTGCGGGCATCCTGAATACCGGTGATGAGCATAATATCTTTTGGATAAATGACCATTCGGTTAGGCAGGTTCATAGCTACAGATTTATCGTATCAAGTTTTGAAATAGAACTGCTGAAAACAACCATGTTTTCCCTTTTTACCTGGAAGAATTAAGTAAAAACAAGGTTTACTCCAAGGCAAAAACCAGGTAAACCCTGTAGGGGCAGCGCCGCCAAATTGTGATTTTGGCAGTACAAAATTTATGCACTATGGAACATTTTATTTCCCTGACAACAGCCATTGAAATGACCACCCGGTTTCGCAACTACCGTGAAAGCATTTTGAAACCGGACTACCAGGATCAAGACGTTTTGCCCTTCAGCGAAACCTTTGACAGGGCTGCATTTGATGCTTTGCTCGGCGAGGAGGGCGCCAAAGGCCTGCGGATCTATTTTGGTATGGATGAGAATTTGAAAATCCATACTATTATTGTAGGAGTTAATGAAGACGACGAAGATATTTTACCCTCTCTGGCATTAGCGACGACGGAAGAAGAGCCTTATATTCTTGAAAACGGAACCCGGTGCCCGAAACTCTGTCCCTCGGCATCACCACTGACGAACTAAGACCTTAATTATGAGTTTTGAACTGAATGCTGTTTTTAGCCTGAGCATTGTAGTAAGTGTTGTTATTGGCTGGGTAAGGTTTCATAAGACCGCCCCGGCCTTTTTACCATTGCTGCTTTACCTGAGCCTGGGCTTTATTAACGAATGCATCGGGATTGTACTGGCTTACAGGGGACACTATACCGTGATCAGCTATAATGTATTCGGCTTAATTGAAACGGTGCTCCTGACCTGGCAATTTTTAAAATGGGGTTTGTTTGGGCAGCGTAAAAGGGCCTACTATTTTTTGCAGGCGGGCATTATTGTTTTGTGGCTGGTTGAAAGCGTGTTCCTGTCCATTAAAACGTTCAACTCCTATTTTGTGATGGGGCATTCGTTTTTACTGGTGATGATGAGCATTACCACCATCAATATGGTTGCACTGAAAGAAACGACTGCTTTATTTAAGCAGCCTGTGTTTATCTTTTGCCTTGCCCTGATCTTCTTTTTTACCTATGCCATTCTTGTGGAAGCCTTCTGGCTTGTTGGATTGAGCAACCAGAGGACGTTCCGGCTCAGGATTTTCGAAATTTTATCGTATATTAATTTTCTTACCAATCTATTATTTGCCTTTGGTTATTTATGGATACCTATGAGACCTCGATATATACTGCGATACTGACCACGGTCCTGGTACTGGGCTGCATCATCGTCTATTTTGCCCTTTCGGTTTTCAGGCAGCAACGAAAGTATATTAACCTGCAACGAGGATATTTTTTGGACGAGGTGAACCTGCTTGAAAAAGAAAAAATGCGGATCGCCCGCGACTTGCATGATGAGGTGGGACCTCTTTTGAGTTTGAGTAAGTCGCATATTCAGCAGTTAAAGCCGGCAGACGAAACGGAGGCTTTGCATATTCAGAAGGCCAGCGAAAACCTGGACAGGGTATTGGGGCGAATGGGGCAAATTGCCATCAACATTACACCGGGTTCGCTGTTCAAAAAAGGATTGCGCTTCACTATTGAACAGTTCCTGGATGATTTAAGGGATGCCTACGGGATTGCCATCAATTTCAGGTACGATGTAAAAACTGCGGTTGATATCAACAAGAGCCTGCACATCTACCGCATTGTACAGGAGATTGCCCATAACACCGTAAAACACTCCGGTGCCCGGACGCTGGAAGTGCAAATAAAAGAACGGAAGCAAAGGCTTTATCTTTTTTGCCATGATGACGGCAGGGGATTTTCGCCGCAAATGCCGGGTGAGGGTGGCGGGCATGGCAGCGGCAGCATCCGGAACCGGTGCGAGATCTTATTCGGGAAAATGAAATTTCGGTCGGATGCGAAAAGCGGGACTGAATATTTTTTTGAATTTCCATTAACCCAATGATCTATGATTAAAGTAATTATTGCCGAGGACCAGGCATTGTACCGCGACGGGCTGCGCATGCTGCTGCAGGATGATGCCGAGATTTCTATTACCGGAGAAGCCGCCAACGGACTGGAAGTAATGGACCTGGTACTTACAAAAAAGCCTGATGTCATTATTACCGATATCGAGATGCCCCAAATGGATGGGGTTGAACTCACCAGGGAATTACAGGGATGTTATCCCGAGATCAAAGTGGTTGCGTTGACTGCGTTCCCGGATGATTATTTGATTGTAGATATGCTTGAAGCGGGAGCAAAGGGTTATTTGCTTAAAAGCTCGTCAAGGGAGAAGATTGTTGAAGCGATTCATGCGGTGCATGCCAACGGTATGTACTTCTGTGAAAGCACGTCGATGAAGCTTATGAAAAAAATTGCAGACAGTAAATTAGAGATGAGCAGGAAGGAAGATGCGGGTATGTTTACAGAAAATGAGAAGAAAATTGTTCAACTGATTTGCCAGCAATTTTCGAGCAAGGAGATTGGCGAGAAAATGTATCTGGGCCTGAAGACCATTGAGAGTTACCGGAACAAGATCTATGGCAAGATGGGAGTGAAGAATATGGCGGGTGTAGTTATTTATGCAATACGCTGCGGCTTGTTCAGGCCATAATGGCCAGTTTAAAGGATCCGTAGTCGAAGACTAAGGAAACCAGTTTGTTTCTGTTACTTTTCTCTTGAAAGAAAAGTAACCAATCCCGGTAGCTATCGGGACAAGGCAGTTCCCTGCCTGCCGACGCAGTCAGGCAGGGATGCGGGAGATTCTTTAGCTCGTAGTGTTCCTATGACGAACTGCCAGTGGGGAGAGAGTTTTATTGGAAGGGCTTTAGGTGTGAGACTTCGCTGCGTGCTATTTGGAGTTTCTTGGGGTGCTGTATTTTTTGCCACTAAGATTGTAGTTGCCGTAGAATTTATCCGGCAAAAAATAAGGCACTGGACGAGTTCTTTAGATTAGAGGGGGTGGCATGAAGGTAAGTTGGTGTTGGCTTTGTTTGTTGCGGAAGATGGCAGGCCGTTCAATATAGACTAGTAACAGCAAGAGGATTGTTCGAGATTAAAAAACGGATAGCAGGGATCGCGGTAACTATTACAGGCATACGAAGTATGGAGAGGCATTTATCTGTAGTAGACAATTATCTGTAGCCGCACTACGGATAGCGATGATAAAAACCAAGTAAACCCTGTTGTTTGCAGCCGTGGCCTCTTTTATTTTTCATAAGCTAGTTAAATCTGCAGTTTGCTTATGAGCCCGAAAGAACTTACAAGGGAAGAGCGAGAGCGTATTCATTCCGTAAAAATGTATTTGCTGAATCATCTCGATCAGCAATTTACCGTTGAACAACTGGCGAGGAGAGCGGCGTTAGGCATTCAAAAATTTAAGGACGGATTTTATACCCTATTTGAAATGCCTGTTGGTGCCTATATACACGAAGCGAGGATGAAGCAGGGAAGGGTTTTGCTGAGAAACAGCGATAAGAGCATAAAGGAAATTGCTATGCTTTGCGGCTATTCGAAGGCGAGGAATTTTTCGAGTGCGTATAAGAAGTTTTTTGGGGTGAGGCCGGGAGAGGAAAGGAACTGAAATTCCAGATAAGCTGAAGCATCCGTAGTTGCAGGCTGCCATAGGGTAAGGATTTAGGTCTGCTTCGTTGGAGTGAGTTTTCTCAGTCGCTTAGGCGTTTGCCTAAATTAAAAGCATCTCGTTGCTCCTTCGAAATGACAGGTAAGGTGGGGCATTTTCATTCTACTACCCATGCACTACGAAGCTGGCTCTTTCGGTCACTGTCATTTCGACGAGACTAGAGAATGCTCAATTGTGTTTACAAGGATGGGTCGAGGAGAAAACTTCGTCTACGGAGCGTAGGTTCCATCAGGGGCAGATCCCTCAGTCGCTTGGACATTTGTGTAAATTAAAAGCATTTCGCTGCTCCTTAGGGATGACAGTTGATTGGGGTTATGTAATTCTAAATACTAATCCGGAAGTGAAATGCTGATGGAAGTTTGTTTCAAGGGTGGATTTGTAAATTTTTACTGCGGCTTATCGCTTTGTTCGTTGTCTTTCCGGCAAGTATGCTAAGTGACAAATTATTTTACCTAATTTTTATTCAAGTGCAGAGTTTTTTTATACGGATTGCAGAGCTGATTTTTTTGTTTTTGGTGGTATTGTAGTTGAACTTTAGGATATCTATTTAAGTAATGATCTACCATTGGGGACAAGATAAATTTCACGCTGAGAAAAGGAGAACGCAGAGAGATCTTTTAAATTGTTAGATTTTGTATCTGCGCAAGCCGTTTGTAAGAGTAAAAAACCAAAATTTTCCTCTATGTCCTCTGCGTCTCAGCGTGAAATAAACTTTGCAGAGGGCTTTGTCCCGGGTTGTAGATCATTACCCTATTTTTTTCTGCATCAAGTGGCTGGTGCTTTCATGAAAGAATCAACATGAAACTCAATGCCGCTTTTTTTATTTCAATCCTTCTCATTTTTTTATTTGCTTATACGGGAAGCAGCAAGCTTTTGGACAGTAAGGGTTTTGCTGCGGTACTATCGAAGATTCCTTTGATTGGACGGGGAGCAGGCATCGTAGCTATTCTGCTGCCACTAGCGGAGCTATTGATTGTGCTGCTCCTTCTTTTTGAGCGAACAAGGCTGATTGGGTTGTATGCTTCGCTGGTGTTGCTGCTATTGTTTACCGTGTATTTGGTGTATATGGTTTTGGTGGTGCCGAAGTTGCCGTGCAGTTGTGGTGGGGTGATCAGTAGTATGAGCTGGAAGCAGCATATTTTTTTTAATGCTGTTTTTATTTGGCTAACTGTTATTGGTATACGAAGCGTGAGGAGGTGGTCATTTGTAGAATGATAATTAGTAGTTGCAGACTACAGATAGCAGAGATTTGTTATAATGTTATTTACTTTTTGTCTTGATACAAAAAGTAACAAAAAAATCAAGGCAGTTGCCAACTGGATATTTATTGTTTTTTAGCATTGGCGATCCCTCCTGCGTCGGGATTCGATGCGGGGAAGTCTTTAGGTGGAAGTTTTCCTATGACGAACTGCCGGTGGGAGAGAGTTTTATTCGAAGGGCTTTAGGTGTAAGACTCCGCTTCGTGTTATTCGCGGTTTCCTGGAGGTGCTCTATTTTTTGCCACTGAGATTATAGTTGCCGAATACTTTATCCGGCAAAAAATAAGGCACTGGACGAGTTCTTTAGTTTGAGGTGGTGGTGAAGGTAAGTTGGAGTTGGCTTTGGTTGTTGCGGAAGACGTTCAATGTGGACTAGTGACAGCAGGAGGATTATTCGAGATTAAAAAAATGGATAGCAGGGATCGTGGTAACTGTTACAGGTATACGAATTATGGAGAGGCATTTATCTGTAGTAGACAATTATTCGTAGTCGCAGACTACGGATAGCAGACGAGTTGTGTTTAGGAAAACCATCCCCTCCCTGGAGGGGCGAATTAAAGAGTTGTTGTGCTATAAACGGCCCGGGGTGGGTTTGTTCTGAATATAAACCCACCCCGTTCGAGATTTCCTTAAGGTCAGATGCTGCGGCCCCTCCGAGGAGGGGATGTGGAGTCGTTCAGGTGGAAGGATAAGGAGATTATAGGTCGTTAGTTGCAAACTAACGATAGCAGCAAAATATTATGCGCATAACAGGGGAAGCCGAAAACCTGCAGAAGAGAGTAGGCAGATTTATTTTTTTAAAAATTTTGTTATGAAAAAAATGTTGTTGCCAATGCTGGCATTGGCTGCGGGTATTGCGTTCAGTGCATTTACACAACCGAAAGAAGCTTTGACAAGTGAGGCGTGGTTCCTTTATAATAGTGGTCTTAAAACCAAACAGGACAGCTATTCCTATTCAGCTTCCAATCCCGGTTGTAACAGCAATGGGGCTTTGTGTGCCGTACGTGCGGAGATTGATGTATCGACCATTGAAGGTGATGACATTACTACCGCGAAGCCGATGGAAAGCGGAGACGGAATAAAATCGCTGCAATCGGCAAGTTCAGAGAGCAGCCTGTTTACACAGCAGTCAGCAAACGTACAGCTTCACAATTAAAACTGGATTTTAAAAGGCTGGTTCAAACAACCAGCCTTTTTGTTAGCGAGAATTTTGGGGCATGCCGGTAAAGTCAATAACTGATTGGGGGATATAAAAGGTGTATCGATTATCGTCCGGCAGGAGTGTATACGTGGTGCCGTTTGCTTTCCGAATCAAAGTTTTCTGAAATTGTGCTTCCTTATTCAGGCGACGAAGGTCCAACCAGCGAAGTCCCCTTCCAACCAACTCCTTTCTTCTTTCGGTAAGTATTTTTTTCAATGCGTCATCTGCATCTGTTGCGGTGACCGCAGACCAGGTATTTGATCTCCACCTTGTGAACAATAAAGTATTGAGGTCATTCAGGGCTGCGTCTTTCTTTCCTGCTCTTGCATTGCACTCTGCTCTTATCAAATACATTTCATCAACCGCAATGCCATTGAAGTTAGATCCTGAAGTAATTGCATTGTAAGATCCTTTAAAACCATAGCTCCCTGTGCCGTTAGGCATAAAAAACAGTGCCCGGCGAAGATCGTTTGCATCATAAGATTTGTATAGGAATGAGTCTGCTTTCCAATTGGTGGCTGTAAGCATTGCATAGCCAGAAAATTGTGTTTGAAGAATCACTTCGCTGTTAAAAGCAGGGAATGGTGTGGCTGATGTTTGACTGATTGTATTGTAGTTGATTAAGGTGTTATACAACTGAAGGCAGGAATCGGCATATCGTCCGGCCATATCATATTCCCGCATTGTTAAGAAGGTGCGTGCAAGGGCACCAAATGCGGCTGCTTTTGAAGGACGTGAAGTAATGGGTACATTTACCGGCAGCAAAGCTGCTGCCTCTTTTAAATCAGCTATAATTTGCTCGTAGGTTTGTTCAACCGAAGACCGTTTGGAGGGTATGTTGGGGTCTGTGCTGAGTCGTAGCGGGATTCCCAAATCAGCAGAAGCTGTGGCCTTATTATACGGTACCGACCAATACTGCGCAATGTGCCAAAGGGCATAGCTCCTGAAGAAAAGCGCCTGGCCTTTTACACTATTGTACTCTGTTTGATTATATGACACCGGCTTTATTTTGTTTACTGTTTCCAAAGCATTGTTTGCATAATAAACAATGTTGTAAAGAAGATTCCAGTGGGTGGGATTGTAAGCTTCTTTTTGCCAGGTATAGTTGTTTTGATTTTCAACAGACATGGTATTAAAGAAGGCATCATCGAGATAATAATCGTCGTCGGATTGAGCGCCTGCAGATGAATAGAATGTATTTGGAATGGTGTAATTGTCTAAAAGCGCCTGAGCATCCTGCAGGGTTGAGGGGACGGCCAGGGCTTTGTCGTTTTTTTTGTCGAGAAATTTTTTACAGGATGTGAAAGTGATGAGGATGAGAAGTATGGTAAGATGTTTCATGTTTGTTTGATTTGACCTCACCCCTGCCCCTCTCCATCGGAGATGTAGAGGGGAGAAGTCGATTCTCCTATGGCAGGAGAGTGAGTGCATTATTGAATATTGTTGCTTTTATCAGAATGTTGTTTTGAGGCCGAATGAAATGCTGAAGGAAGGAGGGGTGGACGTACCGTAATCGGGATCGAGGCCTTTTTTGTTGGCACGCCAAAGAATAGGGCCATTTGTTGCAAATACATAGAGCTGTGAAGATTTTATCACGGCTTTGCCTATACGCATTTGATTCAAGGTGTAGGAAAGGCTTGCGTCCTGCAATTTCAGGAGGTCAGCTTTTTCTATAGTGATGCCAGACTGTACATAGAAATTGTCACGATTGTTGTTGGCAGGATAGATCAATGCAGGCACAGAGGTGGTGGCCTCATCGCCAGGTTTTTGCCAACGCTGTTCATATTCTTTGTTGCCCTGCCACTGGCCAAACAAGGTGGTATAGTTCAGCGCCGATCTTCGGAACCAGTAATGAAATTTATACGAAATGTTCGCGGTAAGGGTGAAGCCTGCAAAAGAGAATGCGTTTATAAAATTTCCAAAATAGGGAGGGCGAGTGGTACCACTGAAAACGATATCGTCCATGGTGGCCTTATTCAATATGGAACTGTAGTCTTTGGAGACAGTGCCGTTATAATAACCCATAGGTTCACCGGTGGCCGGGTCGAGGCCTGCCCATTTGAAGCTGGCCAGGGAATAAGGC
>JAGIAB010000019.1 GCA_017745135.1 Flavisolibacter sp. | reverse complement strand
CACTTCCTGTTTGATTCAGGTATTGAAAAAGATTTTTTGTTTGGCAAAAATGTAGTGCCTCATAATTTGTTTCCACCTGCTAAACATGCATTGCTTAATATCGTATGGTTTGAGGTTAGTGTGAAATCGATCTTGAAAAAAATCAAGCCGGATTTATTCTTATCACCAGATGGCTTATTATGTCTTGGATGGAATGGGAAACAGTATGGTGTGATGCATGATATTAATTACCATCACAATCCCCAGGATTTAAAGTGGAGCAATAACAAATACTATAATTATTTTTTTCCCCGCATGGCCAGAAAGGCTACCCGGATTGCAACCGTTTCCAATTACAGCAAGTGGGATATTGTAAATACGTATCACATTTCTCCTGAAAAAATTGATGTAGTATACAATGGTGTCAACGCATTCTTCAAACCCCTGACGCAGGAACAAAAGGTGGAAACAAAATCGGGATTAACGAATGGTAAAGATTATTTTTTATTCGTAGGAGCTCTCCACCCACGTAAAAACCTGGTACGCTTAATGAAGGCTTTCGATCTATTTAAAGAAGCTACGGGAGCATCCATTCAATTAGTGATTGCGGGCAAGCCGATGTATAAAGAAGATGCAATCCGGCAATGTCATCAGCAAATGAGATTTAAAAATGATGTTGTATTTCCTGGCCGTGTTGCTGATGATGAGATCAATGCGGTTGTTGGTTCTGCTTTGGCTTTAACTTTCATTCCAACGTTCGAAGGTTTTGGAATTCCAATTATTGAAGCCATGCAATGTGATGTTCCGGTTATTTCATCTAATACTACATCAATGCCTGAAGTGGCCGGTGATGCAGCCTTGTTAGTAGATCCTTTTGATGTGAATGCCATCAAAGATGCTATGATAAAAATATATGTAGATGCCTCTCTAAGGCAATCACTGGGTGAAAAAGGACGACTGCGCAAAAACTTTTTTTCATGGGAGAAGACGGCTGATTTACTCTGGCACAGCGTTGAAAAAATCCTGTGAGCTTGCTGCAGTATTCAATTTTTAGCCGATAGCTAGCAGCAGTAAACTTTTATTTATTGCCCAACCCTACACAATTGGCAAGACAGATGAAGGAGGAAAGGTCTTATTGTTTTAAGTGAATCGCTCGAAAACAGAAGCTAATATAGTTTACGGATATTTTGCTCCGGCTACTATCAGGATGCAGGCAAACATCCAGGATTGGCTATTCAGTACAAGTAGTTGGATTTTAAAAAGACCCTGCGAAAACAGGTTTTTTATCGAATGCTTTATCTTGAAGATTGAGTTATAAATTCTGCAGCTTTCTTCGTGCTGTATCCCCAATAAAAATGTTCATAATATTTCAGGGAAATATCAGCATTAACTTCACTGATCTTAATTACATTTTTTGCAAAGGCTACCCAATTATTGTCTTCAACTACAATCAATTTGCCATTACACAAAGAAGGATCAACCCCGACAGCGCCATTGCTGGTAGATACTGAATTGACATTATAGCCCAGTGCTTCCACCAGTTTTGTTTTAATTCCTCCACCTTCTACAGTGGGGTTTATAAAGATATCTGCTGCTTTAAAGTAGATGCTAATGTCATCAACAAAACCTGTGATGATCACATTGGGATGAGTGACCTGGCTGGATACCAGCCAGGGACCGCATATCAGTATCTTACATGCAAATCCTTTTTGCTCCAATAAAGAAGCTATGATCCTGTCAATATTTTCGAAGGCATCACAATTGGGTTTGTAATTAAATGAACCGGTAAATAACAGGATCTTTTCACCCGGTAAAATATTGTGTGCTTTTCTTACATAGGCTTTCGCTTCCTGCACTTCCGCCTGGGTAGGAGGAGAGTCGATTTCAATACCATACGTAACTACAATGCATTTCTGTTCATCCAATCCAAAATTTTTAATGGCGTACTGCCTGTCTTCTTCATGAATGAAAAAATTGTAATCAGCATGACGATGCGTAAACCGTTCATATCGCCATAATAATTTCCACCACCATTTGCCAATTGTTTTGAAACGTAATCCTTCCATATTGTGAGAATGAACGACCAGTTTCGTTGAAGTCATTTTTTTTAAAAGGAAGGCCATCCAGCCCAAATAAGGATGTTCAATTAAAATATGAGTGGCTTTTTTTTCCCTGATTACCCTTCTTAATTTAAATACTGCAAACAAATTGATGTACCGAAATTTAGATGCTGGAAAAACAGCAATGGCCTCATAGCCTTTTGCATATTGGTTTTCATTGCTGTTAATAGTTAAGCAAACCAGTTGAACATACTTACTAAAGTACTGGTTAAAAAGTGCAATGCCTTTTTGCCCGCCAATTTTAGGAGGTAAAAATTTATACGGTACTATACTAACCACTACAGCCATCAGCAAATAAGAAACTTTTATTTTATAGCAACCGGCTGTTCTTTTCTTCTTTTTAAAAACTGAAAAACAATAGCGGCAATTAACAAGGCAAAGGTTAACAGGGTTGCAATAAGCATCAGGGTATTTGCTGTTTTATACGATTGCGGTTCAAAACGGAACTCAATCGTGTGTTTGCCCGCAGGAACACTCATGCCACGTAACACATAATCTACTTTAATGTAATCCGCTTTCTGACCATCGATGTAGGCGTTCCAGCCATGCGGATAATAAACTTCACTGAACACTGCAAACTGGTTCGTGTTGGATGAAGATGTATACGTGATCTTATCATTTAAATATTCAGTCACTTTTATTGTTGCCGAGGAGTCAAATTGCGGTTGCTGCTTAACATGCGAAGCAAATTTTTGTTGTGCAACGGCCGTGTCTTTTAAATGAAGCGTACTCAATGCATTCATCTCTGCATCTGCGTTAGGCACAAATTGAATGGCCTTTACAAACCACACTGGACCATTTGCGTTCGGGTTGAGTTGCGCCATGCTGGCACCGGTTGCAGGATTTTGTGTAATGAAATATTTTGTGTTCAGCATATTGAACACTTCCATATTACCCCTGCTGATTTGATGCTCGATAATATCCTGGTATAATCCCAGCTTGGCAGGATGATAACCTCCAATAGAATTATGGAAGTAAGAAGCTCTTGATCCCTGGAATGGTCCCTGCGGATCGGTTTCGTCAAACACACGGAAGGGTTTTGCAGGATCGGCCATGATCTGCTTATCCGCTTGCGTTGCTACAAAAGAAGATTCATATTCATCTTTGTCCACAAAATTGTCATCGTTCAAATACCGCCGGTCAATTGCCATCAGGTCAATAGTACTTAGCAGCAACAATCCGATGATCATCACTGTTGGTTTGATCTTGTTTTTTAAATAAGCACCTACTAATAAAACTGCCAGCAGTATAAATGCAAATGACCGGAAAAGGTCACTTCCAAAATGCGATTTGCGATCTTTTTGTAATGCACTAATAAGATATTTTCCAAATGCTTGTGCCTGATCCTGTATTTGCGGAGTGATTTGTTGACCGCTTCTCGATGCTTGTGAAAGCATCATGTTACTGAAATTGTCAGCGATGGCTGTGTCTTTAGTTCCTTTATATGAAAAGCTGATGTAAAGAACAAATAATATAGCCAGCAATCCTGCTGTAATGTATGCCGACATCTTAAACTTTGCCCATAGTTTCTCCCTGTCGATGTTTTCAACGGTGATTTGATTTAAAACCAGTGCTGCTGTTAAAGGAAAAGTTAGTTGAGGAATCACCAATGCCATGGACGGTGCACGGAATTTATTATACAGAGGCATGTAGTCGAAAAGAAAATAATTTAAAGCCTCAAAGTTTTTTCCCCATGATAACAGAATGCCAAAAATGGTTGCAGCAATGATCCACCATTTATGCCACGACTTCAAATAAACCATTCCCAGTATAAACAAAAAACAAATGACAGCGCCTAAGTAAACAGGTCCGGACGTGCTTGGCTGATCGCCCCAATAAGAATAACCATTTGCAATTTGTATAGCCTGATCTTCAGGTACACCTGCATCGGTAACGGCCGTGGTTTCTGAATGCTCTCTTCCGCCGTTACTGCCACCAAAAATTCCGGGAACAATAAACGTAAATGTTTCAGTGGTGCCATAACTCCAGTTAAAAGCATAGTCTTTATCCAAACCACCTTTGCTTTTGTTGGCGATATTGGTGGTGTCGGTTAATTCCGATCTTCCTCCACGCATGGTTTCTTTAGCATATTCATTTACCGGCATCATTACTACTGAATACGAAAAGAAGCCAATGGCAACAGCAGCTAAAGCCAATGCACCACTAATGGCAAATGTTTTAATGCTTTCTTTCTTCCAATTATAAACGAGGTAAGCAATGATCAAAAACCCAATGACAAGGCCTGTGTAATAAATGATCTGTAAATGTTGTGTGGCTACCTGAAATCCGAAGAACAAAGCAAGCAAAGCGGTTCCCCACAAATACCGTTTTTTCAAAATCAGCAGAAGACTTGCAATGACTGCAGGCATCAGGGCTATGGCCCGCATTTTGGTATCATGTCCAACCCCGATAATGATTGGATTGTAGGTTGAATAGGCAAAAGCCAGTGCTCCCAGGATGGCAATCCATGGCCTGATGCGAAGCACGAGGCACAGGAAATAAAAACAAATGCAGGCCAGAAAAAAGAAATCGGCTGGCTTGGGGAGGAAAAGATTTAAAGCCAGGTACAGGTATATGGTTTGCACCTTATAAGCTGCATCCATGGCAATCGTGTATGCCGGCATACCGCTGAACAAACTGTTTGTCCACAGAGGATAGTGGCCGTATTTCTCTTTGAATTCAATAGATTGCTGGGCCATTCCCTTCCATCCAACTATATCAGTCTGGCTAAGAACCTTTCCTTCCAGAACAGGTTTACAATACAAAACTGCAATGAGTAAAAAGATAACAACAGCAATAATATGAGGAAGCAATTTGGAGAAAAGGCCTTTGTTCATATACCGGTTTTAGTGGCGACAAAATAATGGTATTTTCGTTAATCGTGAATGGTGAATCCCGAATCATCAATCCGGAAGCTCTTTTGCCATATGTTTTAACGAATGGTTAATGATAAATAAATCTGAATCCGGATTCACAATGTTTATATGAAATCAAACTCTATGGCTCAACCATCAACTACAAACCACAAACTACAAACCACAAACTCTTCCAGTTGGCTACTGGTTTTATCAAGAGTTGCCTTCATTTGCAATATTTGTTTTTTGATTGCTTTTTCTGTTCAAATGACAGATTGGATCAGGAACGAAGACATAACATCTATGATTGCATTGGTGGGTTATGTGATGGGGTTTATCCTGAACCCCTTGCTGGTGGTTTTTTACCTGCTCATCTTCATCATTTCAAAAAATAAATTGAAAACAGTTCCCTCGTGGTTGGTCACAGCCAATATTTTATTTTTAGTGATTCAAATCTTATACATCCTTTACTTAAATGATCAACGACATTCTTAAAGACAAACCAACGAAACTCTTTCTCGGGATGACTGCTTTCTTTTGCTGTAACGCACTGATCGCAGAATCTATCGGGACAAAAATCTTTTCTCTCGAAAAATTATTCGGACTACCCCCTGCAAACTTCACCTTGTTTGGAGAAAGCGGCTTGGGTTTTAATCTTACCTGCGGCGTATTGCTTTGGCCTTTGGAATTTGTAATGACGGATATTGTAAATGAATATTATGGCCCGAAAGCGGTCAGGAGAATTTCTTATACTGCCGTCGCACTGATTGCTTATGCTTTCTTAATGTACTTCATGGCCATCGGTGTTCCTCCCGCCGATTTTTGGCGACCAATTGGTGTTAATAATGGCATTCCGGATATGCAGGCTGCCTTCTCCGGAATTTTCGGGCAAGGCATGCGCATTATTGTAGGTAGCCTTGTTGCTTTTATGGTCAGTCAGCTTGTTGATGTAACCGTTTTTCAACGCATCAAAAAAGCAACAGGAGAGAAGCATGTCTGGTTGCGTGCCACAGGTTCAACATTGGTCTCTCAATTGATCGACAGTTATATTGTTTTGTTCATTGCCTTTGCCGGTGTATTTACCTGGCAGGAAATACTGGCTTTTGGAATTATGAATTACATCTACAAAGCAACCATGGCGGTTATTTTAACTCCATTAATTTATTTGGCTGAAAAAAGGATTGAAAAGTATGTAGGCCGCGATGTGGCGATGCGGATGAAAAGAACCGCAATGGGAAAACACGAGGAACCTTATACAAATATTCCGGCAGCAGGGTAGAGGAAGATGATGTACTTAACTGTCCCGATAGCTATCGGGACTACTATCGGCGCCTGTTGTGTCACACTCTTGTACGTTCTGTGATTTTATTGACCACTATGAAAGTCATTGCAATAATTGCCGTCGCTTTTAAGCGGCGGTAGAAAGCAATACTACTTGCCTGGCTTTAGCCAAATTATATAAAAAAAATCGGCTAAAGCCGGTCATCTAGCAGTATTAACACCCCCGACTTAAAAGTCGGGGTAACTAGGTAAAGACACACTGAAATTGGTAAGAATACAAAGCATTGGAGAGTGCATATTTGCTTCTCTCAGTGTAAATTGTACAAGAGAAGTTAACTAGTAGTAGTTATTGTTATTCATTTATCATTCATAAATGAACTTTACAAAATTCTACCACCATTTATCCAGTTCAATATTGAATTATTGTCATCGGTTACTATTTTTCTGGTAACAAGTGGTATTATGCTAACTAATAAAGATGCTGGCTTAAATGCTTTTAAATATAATTCAAACAAGTATATATTAGGGCTTGCGGTTTGTTGTATGTTATTTTTTTCACTCGAGTGGTTGTCACTTTTCTTATATAAATTTCTAAATGACCATAGGGCTGCTTTTTGGACTACCATATGTATTCACGGAATTTTGTTTACAGTGTGCGCAATAAAATATAAATCGCTTTCTAAAAGAATCAAGTACTGGTTTTATGAAAAGGATCGTGATGCGACCTTGAAAAAATCAAACGATTATTGTTTTTACTTTAAACGAGATTGATGTTTCAGTCTGTAGTTTTGGACAATATGGTTTGAGTAAAACTACCGCTTGATACGGTTAAACAATTATGGATATCTCTCCTTCACCATCTTCACTACAACTTTATCAATCGGCAGGGTTACACTGTCCTCCGATAAATCATCCCAGTTGATAAACCGGAAGCTTTCGGTTTCTTTATGAAGATTGTACGCAGCCATTTGATGTTCGTCAAAATCAAATGCCTTTGTGCTTAAACGAACGGCAATATCTTCCAAGGGCTTTACCATGTAATAAATAGAAATGATCTGGTGGTCGGGACGAAAGGCAGACATCTGGAAAAAATCCGTGGTGTACAAATGTTCGCCTACTTCCACTTTTAAATTCATCTCTTCCAAAAATTCCCGTTTCAAACAATCCCTTGTGCCTTCGCCAAACTCCAAACCGCCGCCCGGAAATTTGGTGTAGTAATTACCTCGAATGAATTCATCGCTAACCAAAACTTCTTTCTGCCCGTTGATTAAAATACCGTAAACCCTGATGTTAAACTGTTCCATAGAATTAAAGAGAGGTTGGAGGTTGGAAGTCGGAGGTCAGATGTAAGAGGTCTGAGGTCTGAAGTAAGGAGTGAAAGTTTTCAGAAACGAGCCTTTAACTTCCTACCTCAATTCTCTGACTTCCCGCTTCTGATTTCCTACATCCGACTTCTGACTTCCGACTTCAAATTTCAATACTGCCTTCAAAAACTTTTATTGCAGGACCATTCAACCAGATGTTTTTAAAGCTTTCACCAATTTTATCATACTCCACACTCAACGCTCCACCTTTGGTTTGAACTTCTACCCGGTTAAAGCCATTCTCATTGTGCGAACAAACCAGTGCCGAAGCCGTAACACCTGTACCGCAGGAATAAGTTTCGTCTTCAACACCACGTTCGTACGTGCGAACAATAATTTTATCCGGCTCTTCGGTTTGCTCAACAAAATTTACGTTGATGCCTTCTTCTTTGAAGGAATCGCTGTAACGAATGTCGCGGCCTCTTTTAAATACATCCAAATGCATCACATCATTGGCAAGAGTAACAAAATGAGGAGAGCCAGTATTTAAAATAAAATTCCCGCGATCGTATTTTACATAGTCTACATCAAGCATTTTTAGTGCAACTGTTCCATCGGTGTTGACGCTGGCTTCATGCTCCCCGTCAATGGCAATGAATTTATAATCAGATTGCAGGATGCCGATGTCATGGGCAAATTTGGTAAGGCAACGACCGCCATTACCACACATGCTGCTTTCTCTTCCATCCGAATTGTAATACTTCATCTCAAAATCATAACCGGGATGCGTATTCAGCAGCATCAGGCCATCGGCGCCAATTCCAAACCTGCGGTCACATAAAAGCTCCACCTGGCTTCTCGTAAGGCTATCATATTTTTTATCACGGTTATCTAAAATCACGAAATCATTTCCTGTTCCCTGGTATTTATAAAAATGTATTTTCATCGTCATAGCGAAGTACTTATTGTTTCCAAAACTTTTTTGATCAAACCATCCACCAGTTTATGCGCATCTTTTGTAAACTCTTTTGCAATGCGGTTGGCAATAATGGCATTGAGCGAAAGGCAATGATGCCCTAACAGTCTTCCCAAGCCGTAAATTGCTGATGTTTCCATTTCGAAATTAGTAATGCGGTGCTGTCCGAAGCGAAACTGCGTTAACCGGTCAATCAATTCCGGATTCCTGATGCCCAATCTTAATACACGTCCCTGTGGTCCGTAAAATCCGGGACAGGTAACCGTAATCCCCTGGTGAAATCCGTCAACAAAATGTTTTAATAAAGATGCAGAGGCATGACTAATATAAGGATTGCAGATCTGTGCATGCAATTGCGTATGCGTAACAAAGGATTGTAATAATTCTTTTTCCTGGTCATTATGCTCAAGCCGGTAATAGTTCAAAAGATTATCCAGTCCCAGTCCATGTGTGCCTGCTACCCAGCTATCCACCGGAACATCTGCCTGTAAAGAACCCGATGTTCCAATGCGTACAATATTTAATGAAGTCAACTCTTTTTTAATCATCCTTGATCCAAAGTCGATATTGACCAATGCATCAAATTCATTCAGTACAATATCAATGTTATCGGGACCAATACCGGTTGATGTGCAGGTAATTCTTTTATTGCCGATCGTGCCTGTATGTGAGACAAATTCCCGATGCTGACGCTTTACTTCTATCGTATCGAAATATTTGGATACCATTCCAACGCGATCAGGATCGCCAACAATAATGATGTTTTGCGCCAGTTCCTCAGGCAGGAGATCAAGGTGGTAAACAGCGCCGCGTGAATTAATAATTAATTCCGATTCTGCGATTCTTTGCATGAGATGATTTAATAAAGAATGTTAAGGAGCAAATGTCGTTTTATTTGAACTGTAAAATTACCTATTTTCGCACCCGCTCTTGAATTTAGAATTTCGGATTTAGAATTTTAAATTTGAGACCATGGTACCGTGGCCGAGGGGCTAGGCAGAGGTCTGCAAAACCTTTTACAGCAGTTCGAATCTGCTCGGTACCTCCAAAACCCGCTGCTAATGGCGGGTTTTTATATGATGCTTACAAAGGAAGATGAAAATTTTCTGAAGTACTGGTCGGCCGAACGCCTCAGGAAAAGGCCTTTTTTCGGAATGGCTTCCGTGGGTTTGCGTTTAGGTGTATTGATGGCTATTGGCCTGGCCGTGGCTTTAGTGGCGGCAACATATAGCCGGAAGGCAAACCCAGTTTTGGAAAACTATACATCGTTAATTATTACCGTCATCATTGCCGCCATCGGCATTGTTTTTTTTATTACTTATTTTACAGGGCAACATAAATGGGATCAGAACGAATTGCATTACCAGGAGTTGTTGAAGAAAAAAGAGGAATCCGGCTCTCCCGATTAAAAGAGCGTTAATTGAAACCTTATGATAAAAAATATTTTGGTAGCCGTACTGGCAATGATTGTTTTCACAGGATGTATAAAAAGTAAATGCGATTACAACGAATGTGCAGTTAAAGCTTCCAATGCGGAAATTCAGGCTGTAAAAGATTATCTCGCTTCCCATGGCATTACCAATGCTGTTCAGCATTGCAGCGGTATGTTTTACGTTATTCAAAATGCCGGCGCCGATAAACGTCCAACTGCCTGCTCTGGTGTAAACGTTTCGTACAAAGGAATGCTTACCAATGGAGTTGTTTTTGACCAGGGAACAATTGATTTGGGGCTTGATGGTGTGATCAGGGGTTGGAGAAATGGTATTCCGCAAATCGGGGCCGGGGGATTTATTCAACTGTATATTCCGCCTTCGCTTGGATATGGATCGAGTGCTAATGACCCTATTCCTGCCAATTCCATACTCGTCTTTGATGTAGTGTTGAACGCACATAATTAAGCTTCGGTTTAGCAAACTACCTTTGCTTTAAATTCTAACGATTGACTAACGAGGCGCTTTCGGTATTCGATATTTTTAAGATTGGCGTTGGTCCTTCCAGTTCGCATACCTTAGGACCATGGAGAGCTGCGCAACGCTTTGTCAGTTCACTTATTGAAAAGGGGCAGCTCACCTCAGTTGTTTCTTTAAAGATTTTACTGTACGGTTCACTGGCAAAAACAGGCAAAGGACATGGAACGGATATAGCCGTTCAATTGGGATTGTGTAGCGAGGACCCGGTAACCTTTGCTGTGAACGATATCGATGCCAGGATGCATGATATTGCTTCCATGAAAAAAATCATCCTCGGCGGGAAAAGCGAAGTTGATTTTGATCCGCGGGAGGACATTGAGTTTTTAATTTCCGAAACGCTCCCTTATCACCCCAATGCGTTGAGTTTTTTAGTAAAGCTGCAGAATGGCGACTCCTTTGCTGAAACTTATTATTCCATTGGCGGCGGCTTTGTAGTTAAAGAAGGAGAGACCAGCCTTAAACAAACTATGGTTCTTCCATTTCCTATTAATACTTCCTCCGATCTTTTGCATTGGTGCCTCAAGACAGGATTGGCCATTCACGAAGTAGTGATGGAGAATGAATCTGCATGGCGCAGCGAAAAAGAAACGAAGGAAGGTCTTTTGAAGATCTGGCAGGTGATGCGGGATTGTACCTACCGTGGATGCCATACTACCGGTGTATTGCCGGGTGGTTTGAATGTAAAGCGAAGAGCGGCCGATCTCAATAAAAAACTATTGAAAGGCAAAACCTATTCTTCGCATGATGAATGGGTGAAGACCATTCAGCAGGGTGGCAATTCATTTCAATACATTTTGGATTGGGTGAGTTGTTTTGCGCTTGCCGTGAACGAAGAGAATGCCTCCTTCGGAAGAGTGGTAACAGCGCCAACCAATGGGGCAGCCGGCGTGATTCCGGCCGTACTGCAGTATTACATCATCTTCACCGAAAACGTTACGGAAGAAAAGATCATCCAGTTTTTATTAACGGCTTCTGAAATTGGATGCATCTTCAAAAAAGGCGCTACCATTTCCGCAGCCATGGGTGGATGCCAGGCAGAAATAGGCGTATCCTCCTCAATGGCTGCAGCCGCCTTAACAGAAGCCTTAGGCGGCACGCAAAGACAGGCGTTGATGGCCGCAGAAATCGCCATGGAACATCACCTGGGAATGACCTGCGATCCCATTGCAGGACTGGTGCAGGTTCCCTGCATTGAGCGAAACACCATGGGTGCCATTAAAGCCATTACGGCATCGCAACTGGCATTGCAAAGCTCTCCCGATTATGCAAAGGTTTCATTAGATGCTGTTGTTGAAACCATGTGGGAGACTGCCCTGGATATGAACAGTAAATACAAAGAAACTGCAGAAGGCGGACTGGCCGTGAACATTCCTTTGAGTTTGAGTGAGTGTTAGGAAGGAGTGGTGAACAGGAACTGGGTGATGCTGTTATTGAAATGTTTTTATGAAGCAGACTGCATAGCTACTATGGGCTTCCGTTGTGTCACTCTCTTGTACGTTCAGGATTTCTTTGGAGCATTTCATGAGTTTCTTTTTGCAGATGTAAGTTTTCTCTATCCGATCAACTTAAGCAGCTTTTTTTCTGTACGCCGGGTGTCTTTTCGATGCCAACCAAGGGCTGTAGTTTTATTCATCGTAGGTGTCCAGTTTCCAACTTTTTGCGCCTCTGAGTTTTTTCCACTCCCAATAAGTTTCAAAAAAACAATCGTGTAATGTGTCCATGAATTCTTCATCGTCATCTTGATCTTCTTGGTCAACAAGTTTAACACCAGTCCAGCTTTCACCATGAATTTTTGGGTCAGTAGTGCCGTCTATTAAATTGAACATATTGAAAATGACCCCAGCGGTGTTGTTAGCAAGAATTTTCCTTAATGCATTTTTCAAATGCTCATTGTTGTAAAGTTTTTTGACTTCTAGTTGCTCCAATTCTGTCAAACCATTGTTTGGTGGATAAGTAAGAAAGTCAAAGTTTTTTTCTTCGATTATGTGTTTTACCGTCGCCTCCGAGTATTCTTCAATGTCTTGGTTAACGTCAAGCAATAAAGCGATTGCGTTTTTCTTCGATAATTTCATTGAGTGGTATTTGTCTAAAAAAAGTTGTTCTTTAAACGTCTTGGTCGGATAGAGAAGAGTGTCAGTTAATTGCTGCCCACACGCTAATTTATACTATAAAGCGCAACCTTTCAAGAAAGACAACTATTGACTTTCCACTCTCTTTATTCCGTCAAGACTCACTCTTTGCTTTGTGTGTTGGCCGTGGTCTCGGCGGAGTTATTGAGAACCATCTGCAATGCTTCGTCCACCGTTAGAAAGATAGTGAACGTTCTTTAATTTTTTCCTGTGGTTGCTCTTACTCACACGCCGAGTCCACAGCCACTGCACAAAGGCCATCAGTGAGACATCGGCTGGGAAGGTGTTCGTAGGGGGCGGACCCTCGGCACCAAAAAATAGCTTTACGGCTGATAGTTCGGAATAAATTGACGAGGAATAAAAAACTCATTTAAATTCTTAATGTGCTTTACTTTGTCAATTTGACTCCTATCTAAGGATGTTTCCATACTGTACTTTACTGTGTCTATGTCAGTGTCTGGCAATTGAACAAAGATTTCTTTTATTCTATTATCACGAAAAATTTGATAGTCTATTGTACGATTAAAATCAGGAAATGAATATCCAATAACAACTAATACGTCTGTATTTCTAAATATCGTTTGAGCGTATTCCAAAGCTCTTTTTGTAAGGTCATCTTGCTCCCAGGCAAACCTTAAATAGGGATTGTACTTGCTATAGCGTATAGTTTCTTTATGTATTTCAAGAAGTGTTTCGAACCTATCTTCAAAAAATTCATTTTGGTCGAGATAAATATTGTGAAAAGAGTTTTTATTAAAGAAAATTCCGGCAGTACCATTCAGCTTAACAATTTGAGGTAAGCAATCATGAATCGCTAGATCATTCAGCAAATCACCTGTTTTGTGTCGTGTCGTAGGATGGGGATAAATAGTACAAGAATCATTTAAGTTATCATACTTAAATCCTAAGTTGTTCTCAATTCCAATCTCCAACTGAATATCATAATTCCAGCTTATTATGTTTATCCTTTCATCTAGTCTTGGGCCATTTAGAATCTTAGCAAAAAAACTTTTATAGCGGGGATCGATTGTTCTGGCAGCTCGACTATAATTAGTCTGATCATATCTATTATCTCCTGGCTCTATTGCAAAGCTCCAAATCAATTCTTTTTTCTTGAGTTGCTCGAACATGAACAAACAGCATAAAATACTTTTCAGCTTAGAGAGTTTTAATTTGTTTTCGGAATTTACCCTGTTTTGAGAAAGCATTCTAGCATAGCCGTCAATAGTGTTATACTCATTGAGTTGATTCCTAAGATCCCTTATATCTCCTATAAGGGTGTCAACTGGAAATTCTCTTAAATTTTTATTTATGTAGTTTTCCATTATCTCAAGATGAAAAGGAATCTCAAGTGTTAATGGTAAGGCATTGAAGCTGGCACCTGCTCCCAATAAGTAAGTAATTCTATCCATGCTATTCTCTTTTTGCAATTTTAATTTACTCCTCTGTTAAACCATAAAGCTGATAAACGAGTTGGTATATTTTCCTTCCTTTGTCGAGGAGTCTCCGCTTCAGCATCTTGCAATAAGGAACCAGTATGCAGGAGTCTCCTCGAAACAACAATGCAAACTTCTCGACGAATCCCTCGCAACATTCATTTACTTTGAAGATGCGCCTCGGGAAGGACTGTTGAATTTCTTTTCTGTATCCCTTTTTATGATACCAGATATCCGTTTCATGGTACCAATCGACATATCAAAATAAGACTTGTCAACAATGATTCTCTCTCCAACACTGCCTCGGCCCTTTTTACCTGATTTCACAATGTACACATCATTAATAATTCCCGAATTATGAACAATCAAATCTCTAGTTGCTTTCATTTCAATATAGTCTTGAAAGCATTCGTTATTTTCAAGCTTTACGGATAAAGCTTGCTCAATAAACTTCAGGTAGTCGTTTGGTTTAGCATAAGAAATGGCAACCAGCTTTTCTTTGATTAAATAACTTAATATCTCCTTGTGAGATGAGGAACTTAGAACAACTTCAATAGGAACATTCTTTACTGATGAAATCCCTGCAATGTTTATTTGTAGTTTTTCCGGATAGGCCTCAATTACTTCGTTTAAAGACTTAAAAATGTACCCTTCAAACTTTGAAATATTTGTGACTAACAAATTTTCATAAAGTTCATGCTCTGCAATATTGTATAGTATGTGCTTTAATTCTAAATCTGTTCTGAATGCTTCAGTATTGTAAAATTTCCCTTTCCGTGCTGGAACATGATAGACACGGTCGTCTTTATGAGTAGAGTTATTAAGCTTATCAACTTCTTCTTGAATCAAAGGAATGACCTTTTGAACAAACAGATGTGAATTGTTAAGCTCTTTTACAATTCGTAAGTGCAGTTTATATAGTTTGTTATATAAAGCAGTTCGCTCTCTCTTCATAAGTATCAGCTAACTCGTAGATCGCCGCCTCTCTAAGATAACAAACGTTTACAACCAACTATAAACGTTTGTACATAATTAAGTAACATACATCATGCTTCACAGATTATTCCCAACACTATAAAAGATATTCATTTTCCGAGGCCCATCTTATAAGTTCGGCGGTGTTGTTGGTGTTTGTTTTGTCAAGCATGTCCTGCCGGTAGTCGTCAATGGTATGCCTGCTTTTGCATAGCTGCAGCCCTATCTCCACACTGTTTTTTCCCTGCGCCAGCAGGTTAAGTATTTGCAGTTGAATGCAGGAGAACAGTTGCGGCTTTTGGCCCCTAAGGCAGGCCATTACCAGCGGTGTACACAGCTTGCCAAAAGAGGTGCCACCCTCGTGTACGGTTTTAATGCAAGCTACAATACGGGCCTCGGTGGCTTCGGTATCTTTATGCAGGTAGCCGCGGGTGCCGGCCTGCAGTGCTGCTTCAACCCTGCGTAAACCGGTATGCGAGGTGCATATAATTTTGCCTACCTGCGGGTAAAGTTGTTGCACCATCAGGCAGGCATCGGCGCCACTGACTGTCATGCCCGATTCCATCATTACAACATCGGCTGCCTGTTGCGCTAAACATTGCATCAGGTGGTCGCCGTCAGTGGAATGTGCAATGGATTCAATTTCGGGATAGGCCATAAGCCTGGCTTGCAGCCCGGCATAATATATTGAGCAGCCGTCGGCAACAATAAGTTTAATAGCAGGCATCCGGTAAGGTTTTGGTTGATAAGTTTTTCTAATTTAATAAATGGATTAAAGAACTGAAAGCTTTTCGGATAATTTTTTTTTACATATCTCCAGACGACAATTTCGGTTAGGCAGTGTGTTTAGGAGGATTATATATAAATGCGGATGGCACAACCCCGGGGTAAGGCACCAGGTAGTGCTCTTTCAACCGTAAACTTTCGGGTGCATCCAAAAGAACACGGATGACACGGACCGGACGGATGTACACGGAAAAATGGGTGAGCATCCATCTCATTCGTGTTATCCGTGTTCTCCAAAAAAACAAATCCTGAACCAGCAGTAGTTATTAATAGGTATGGAGACAGGATCAATGACTCCAATTTTGGAATGAGTTTTCGTAACTAATTTTTCCAGTGATCAATAAGACAATAATCACCAGCACTAAGAAAAGAATAAGCCTTCGCAGAAAGATCCTGTTCATGTGTTGAAGATACTGCTTGTTTTAAGACGGGTGTAAAAAGCTGCTCTAACCGGGCATATAGTTACCTGCAAAGCGGTTTCGCTTCCTATGCAAAGGCCTTCGCTTGCCCCGTTAAGGGCTTAACGCAGACGGTTAGAGCTCTAACGCGGACGGTTAAGGCTTCAACGCAGACGGTTAAGGCTTTAACGCAGACTGTTAAGGCGTCAGCAGAGACTGTTAAGCCCTTAACGCAGGCTGTTAAGGCTCCAACAGTCTGCGTTAAAGCCTCTAACGCAGACTGTTAGGCCCTCAACGGAGACGGTTAAGGCCTTCGCTTGCCCCGTTAGGCCTTTAACACAGCACGTTAAGCCTCTAACGCAGACGGTTAAAGCCTGTTTTAAAGGGCTATTGCTTGCAGCGGCCCCGTTTCCCTTATCAATAAGGATGCAAAAACCTCATTGTTGATGTACCATTTACCTGGCTGCTGGTGTAAAAATTAAACTAAAGAATTTACAGCTTTGTCCTGTTACTCGTAAATCAATATCTTATGAGACGAATCAAATTAGGTTTTTTACGCTACGCCGATGCCAAATTACTGGCCATCGTGGAAGCCTGTATTACGGCGTTAACGGGAAATATTTTTTACCCGGTTATTACACCTTCACTTGCTACAGTTCAAACTTTGTTTACGGAGTACTCTACATCCCTTGCCACAGCCGCCGAAGGTGGTAAAACCAATGTAGCTGCTAAAAATGCGAAGAAGAAGGAGCTCGCTGCCTTAATGACCAGCCTTGCCCTATGTCTTATGCAACTGGCAGATGGCGATGAACTGAAGCTGGTGAGTACCGGCCTGCCTTTAACTAAAACTCCATCACCCGTGCCGCCCATCGGTGTTCCGTTGATTGCAAAAATTGAGGGTGGCCTCAGCGCAGGTGAACTGGACGTTACCATTAAACGTTTGCCGGGTGCTATTTTATACGTTTATCAATACACGCTGGATCCGCTTACGGAAAACAGCGAGTGGATAAGCCAAAACAGTACTTACGTTAAATTAACCCTTACCGGTTTGGAAAATGGTAAAAGGTATTGGATAAGGGTTGTGGCTTACGGAAGCAACGAGCAAATGACCATTAGCGATCCGCAACTTTCAAGAGTTGTACAATAAATTTATTAACAAAGAGTAACGCATTGAGGCCGCTGCAAAGTGGCTTTTTTGTTGGGGAGTTTTGCTGTGATGGTGTTTGTGGAGAAGGACGGGGCGGAGGGATAAGCCGATTATTGTATGCAGATTTTTTGCCGCACTATTTTTTCCATTCTTGCACTTCATAGTTTCTTACGATTGTATCCTTGTTAAATTCTATGGAAAGAATTTTCATATAGACAGGGTCTATATCAGAGCCATAGTCAACATCGATGTTGTAGTAAACTCGTAACGTGCTGTCAAACTTTGACTGAGGTGGTCCAAGTAGTTCAACTAACTGGTGATAGGTCTTCCCCCTTAATTGATAGTTCTGAACCAAGTCGTCGATCATATACTTTCTGGTTGGAAAGGTCGTTAAGTCTGCCTCTTCAGCCCATCTGGTTTTGTCAAACTTTTGATTTGTTTGGCAAGAAAAAAGCGTTACTATGAATAACGTTGAAATAAAAAACTTAGTCATTGTACACTATTGCTGGTGTTCTTACCGGCTATGTGCCATCGCAGCACCAGCAACCGAATGTAAGAAATGGTTTAGATGAATGGAACTGTCTTCTGCATAATTTAGTACAGTCGTTTATCCGATGCTTTCCTCCAGAATCTAATAGCAAAAAAGATTGCCACAGAGGTTATAATAAGTGATATAATTATTAACTCTCTTCGATTTGGTGCAATATCTGGTGCATCTGATGTCAAAATCCTAAACATCTCTCTTAATGACCCTATGCTAAAAAGTGTAAACAGAATAGCGAGTGCCTTCCATTTATTCATACTACTTCTTTTTATCAGTTTTCTTTTCCTGTAGTTTCTTACCTACTGATTATCGCACAACGCCAACGCAGTGAAGAGACCGGATAGACGGGTAAACTGTTAGACGTGGTTAATCGCCTGTTATAATGGATTTTAATTTGCCTTTCTCCCAATAAAACGTCTTGGCTGCTCTTTCAAAATTCAAAACTTGTATACCGCTACATTTAATCTTAACAGGTGGTGGGTTTTCTTCATTTTCCGGGTCAATATGGTTGTAGTCTCCAGGTGGCAGCAGTTCAAGCCCGACTTCGATCTGTTCCCCGGTGTCTTTTCCGAAGTCCATAAGCTCCACAGCATTGAATGTGTCACCTGTGGAAAGAAAAGCATAGGCAACGATTACACCACTTGCGTTTTTGAATAGAAGGGCATAATCCCTTTTCTTATTGCAGTCAAAGTCTGTTGAAAGGTAATTAACAAGCGTACTATCACTTTTATACTGATTGAACCAAACCGTGTCCCACCTGTTTGGAGCAGGAAGTGTCCAACCTTTGAACGCTTTGTCAAGATAAGTTTTTAATTGAGGGTCGATATACAGCTCATAAATACTTCTGCTATACTTGTCGCCATTCACGGAAGAACTTGTGTTGCTGATAGATGGCTCCAGAGCAGTTCCAGCCGTATCGTCAATCGTTTTACTGTCGGCAGTCGATACCGCTTGTCCACAAGATACAAGTCCAAATATTAATAG
>JAGIAB010000199.1 GCA_017745135.1 Flavisolibacter sp. | reverse complement strand
GGAAAGACTTTTGATAAATTCCGGTTTGTCTTCTTCTAAAAGGTCGCCAATAGTTGTATCAGATAAGATCGATTTCAAATTATTTTTCAAGCCTTCCATTTGACCATGCATTGGACATGGATTGGCGCCATTGCACTCTTTAGCTCTTAAAACACAGGTATCAAATATTTCAACACCATCTGTAATTACAATCAGATCCATCAAAGGTTTTTCCAGGGTATTTTCATTAAGAACAAATCCGCCGGAAGGCCCCTTTGTTGAAATCAGCAATTTTTCTTTTGCCAGATTCTTCATGATCTTACCCATAAAATGACGGGGCACAGCCAGTTTCGAGGCAATCTCCTCTACCTGCACATAACGTTTTTGATCCTTCATAACGGCAACATATAAAATGCCTCTAAGTGCGTACCCGAATGATTTGGAAAAGATCATAACATACCATTATATACAGACAAAAATATTTTTAGATCCTTTTTATCAAGCTGATTAACGTCAGCTTTCGGACTGATAACTCTCATTTATGGTCCACTGAACCACTGGTAGCCTTGTTTTAAAGACTCCAACAAAGGGCAGGTAATTTCATTGATTGGCCCGAACGGTTCCGGCAAAACCACGTTGATCAAAAGTATTCTGGGCCTGGTGAAACCAGGCAGTGGCCAGATATTTTTTAGTGATGAGACCATTTCTCAAAATGTTGAATACCGAAAGAACATTGGTTACATGCCGCAGATCGGTCGTTATCCCGATAACATGAAGATTGGCCAGCTATTTAAAATGATCAAAAACATCCGTACAGAAAAAGAGTGGGATGAAGAAATGTATTATCGCTTCAAGCTGGATACCATTCTTGATAAATCGATGAAAGCATTATCAGGGGGAACCCGCCAGAAAGTAAGTGCAGCATTGGCCTTCTTATTCAATCCGGATGTATTGATCCTTGATGAACCAACAGCAGGATTGGACCCGCTTTCATCTGAAATTCTTAAAGACAAAATCCTGTCCGAAAAAGAAAAAGGAAAACTCATTTTAATTACCTCCCACGTACTAAGCGATCTGGATGACCTGACCACCGATGTTATGTACCTGCAGGATGGAAAAATAGTTTTCAACAAATCAATGGATGAATTAAAACAGGAAACCGGCGAAGAAAAATTAGGCAAAGTCATTGCCTGGATGATAAAGCATGGTTTGCAAAAACAGGAAATGAGTTATTAAAGATTGCCAAATGAAATTATTAATTAATAATTATTGATTATTAAGAAGCAGTTTTAGAGCAATCAATAATTAATAATCAATCATCAATAATTCTTTTAAAGATGTTTAAAATATCCAAATACGTTATCTACGACATTCTCCGCAATAAAGTGGTAGTTGCCTACACGACTTTCCTTCTTATTGTTTCTATGAGTTTATTTCAAATGGAAGAAAACAGCAGCAAGGCCGTATTAAGCCTGCTGAATATTGTTTTGATCGTTGTTCCATTAGTGAGCATGGTCTTTTCAACCATTCACTGGTATAACTCGTATGAGTTCATCGAATTGATATTAACGCAACCCATCAGCCGCAAAAAAGTTTTATGGAGTGAATACACAGGCATTAGTTCTTCACTGGTAACTGCTTTTTTAATCGGCGTAGGCCTGCCGGTTGTCATTTATAATTTCAACAGTACAGGGCTAGCACTGATTCTGGTTGGAAGCCTGCTCACTCTTGTTTTTACTTCCATTGCTTTCCTGGCTTCGGTAAAATCAAAAGATAAAGCCAGGGGCATTGGCACAGCGCTTTTGCTATGGTTTTATTTTGCATTGATCTATGACGGGTTGGTGTTAACCATCTTATTTGCTTTCAGTGACTGTCCAATGGAAAAAATAACACTGCTTCTCTCCTCTTTAAATCCAATTGATCTTGGACGCATCTACCGCATACTTCAAATGGATGTAAGTGCATTGATGGGATATACGGGTGCTACTTACAAAGATTTTTTTGGGAGCAGCATGGGATTATTGTACACACTGGGCATTATGGTGATATGGATAGCTGTACCGGTACTCCTTGCCGTGCGTTCTTTCAACAAAAAAGACCTGTAAAAGATAACTCCAAAATAAAAAAGAATCCCCTCGCTTTTGAAGGGGATTCTTTATATAAGGCGTTCAATTTTTTACTTGGTTTTGGTTTAAAATAAGGAACGGACGCCTTAGCTTTTCAAAGGATGACTCCTGTTTTTTATAGGATTGTTGGAATAGACTGGTTTACCTGGAAATTGGATTTATACTTACTGTCAAACACAAAGGTCAATATCAGCAGGCCGGCAGTCAATAGGAAAACTGTCAATTTTCCAACTTTTTCCACTACGTATTTTTACGAGCAACAAATCATACTATTAGTTACAATACTACCCTTTATTGCTATTCCTGTATCCACTTCACCGGCAAAACCGGGCTTTTACCACATAATTTCTGCCGTTTGCTCTATTTCCCTTTCTTTCCCTGGATCCAAAAAATAATTTTGCCACCTTACAAACCAACGACACATGAGTTCTAAACAGTCAACAACAATTTTTTCTTCTTATCAGAAAGGCGTTATTGCATTATTGGCCATTGTGCAGTTTACAGTTGTCCTTGATTTTATGGTAATGGCTCCTCTTGGGGATATGCTGATGAAATCAATGAATTTGAACGCCAAACAATTTGCGTCAGCCGTATCAGCCTATGCATTTAGTGCAGGTATCTCCGGGTTATTGGCAGCAGGTTTCGCCGACAAATATGACCGCAAAAAATTGTTGATCATTTTTTATGCAGGCTTTATTGTAGGAACTGCATTGTGCGCAGCAGCTACTTCTTTTCACCTGCTTTTGTTTGGAAGGATCATCACCGGCTTATTTGCCGGCGTTTTGGGAGCAGTGGCTATGGCCATCATTGCCGACCTGTTTTCCTTCAACCAACGCGGAAGAGTAATGGGCTTTGTTCAAATGTCCTTTGCCGTAAGCCAGGTAGCAGGCATTCCTATTGGTTTGTATTTGGCAAACCGGTTCAACTGGCATGCACCGTTTTCAATGATCGTAGGATTTTCCTTCATCACAGCGGTATTCATTTACGCATTTTTGAAACCTGTTACCAGGCACATGGAACAGAAGGAAAAACAAAACCCAATTGTTCATCTTTTAAAAACCGTCAGCAACAAAACGTATTGGCTTCCTCTCATTACAACAGCCTTGTTATCCATTGGAGGCTTCATGCTGATGCCGTTCTCCACTCCATTTATCATTAACAATGTTGGAGTATCGCAGGCAGACCTGCCAATGATCTATGTGATCATTGGCATTTGTTCTATGATCACCCTTCCCCTCATTGGAAAACTGAGTGACCGAATAGGCAAGTTAACCACGTTCATTGCAGGAAGCATTCTCGCCTCGATCATGGTTATTGTTTACACCAACCTTACTCCCATACCGGTTTGGCAGGTTATTGTCATCAGTGCCCTGATGTTTGCAGGTGTTATGTCAAGAATGATTCCTTCGCAGGCACTTATGACCGCCGTGCCTAAAATACAGGACCGCGGCGCCTTTATGAGTATCAACAGCTCTCTTCAGCAAATTGCCGGTGGCATTGCTTCTGTTATTGCAGGAATGATCATTCTTCAACAACCGGATGGCAAGCTTTCTCACTTCAACACCCTTGGCTATGTGGTGGTTGGCGTTATGGTAATTTGTGTTTTCTGCCTGCAGGCTATTAATAAGCAGGTGTTTCACAAATTGCATATACAACAGGAAGAAAAAACGGAATTGGTGGCTTAATTATATTTGCGCCGTTTTAGTGAAGAGCCCGGACCAACTGTGGTATTGTGTTTGTTCAATAATGCCATAAAAAAAGAACCAATGGAAGGAAATGTTTCAAAGCTTTCAACAAGGGAAATTGAGGAACAGATAAAAGATCTTGAGCACACTTATGCAGAATTCTTCGGCGACGGAGGAGACGCAGGCGAACTTCATCGCATCCGGAAAAAAATCCTGGAATTACAGAAAGAATTAAAAAGAAGAATCCATTGATGTATCGTAACCCTCCATGGTAAACTTTTCAGGAATTTCTTTACAAAAGCCTCGTTAAACTGCGAGGCTTTTAATGAATCTCTTTGATTATTTTCTTTTTCGAACATCAACAGCGCCTTTAAATTCCGGCGCTGACAACACATCGTTCACACTCTTTATCTCAATGCTTTCCCTTACCGCTGCTGTCTTGTATACACCTGTAGTAATATTCGATAAGGCACTCTGCAAACAGCTTTCAGTAATATCGCCCCAATCTTTGTCCAAACCATCAGCAACCTGACTATTCAGGTCCATGCCATTGAAATAATTGCCCTGCCCGTTTTTGTTGGTAGAGCGGAATGAAACCGGGAAGATATACCAGTCACCAACCGGCATTGGAAAGAAACCCACAGGCTTTCCATAAGTCTTGCTCGGTCCAAGCAGTTGCACATCCATGAAAGGCTTCAGATTATTAATTAAAAGTTCACTGGCTGATGCCGTGCTGCGGCTAACGATAAAATAAATACGACTAAGATTCAATGCACCTAACTTCTGAAAATTATCAGTGGTATTGAACTCTGTGTATTTATTATTGAATTGCTCCTTCATCATCAGTTGTGCATTAGCAGAGGAAGGAGCCAGCCAGTTAGCCAGTTTTTGCTGAACGGTCACATAACCGCCGCCATTATAGCGCAGATCAACAACCAGGTCGTTAATACCCGCAGCCGAAAAATGGTTGAACACTCTTGAAAACTCATTGTACAATTCAGTCGTATCTCCCAAAAACGAATTAAAAGAAAAATAGCCGATCTTCTTTGAATTGATGGTGTAAATAGAATCCAGGTAAACCGGGTGTTCCTGGTAAGTGGCTGCATTTAAACTTAAATCAATGGTAGCGCCATCAGGTTTTTGAAACGTAAAGCTTCCACTAGGGCTGTTCCATACTGCATTCGAAATAAAATCAGCATTGGTAGTACTGATATTCGTATTTCCGTTGATCTTCGTAATTCTCCACCCACGTCGAATGCCGGCAAGGCCTGCAGGTGATGAACGTTCAACGGATTTCACTCGCAGATCACCTTCTTTAAAAAAGAAAACGCTCATTCCAAAATCGCCGGATATCCCACTGCTTAACTTGTTCCATTCGGTTTGCTTCATGGCAAAACTCCATTTATCAACCGGGGTTGAAAAACCAGGTTCATTGCTGTATTGCCTTAAAGCCTCCATGATGGCATTAGGATCGGAATATGTTTGCGCATTAAATGTGGAAGGAATTTGATTGTACCACAAGTAAAGGTCCTTCGAATATATAAGCGTTGTATCCTTAAGGGCATTTGATGAGGGTACTGTGCCCGGTGCAGGTGAAGGATTCAGGTTGTTGACTGCATCATTTTTTTTGCAGGCCTGTGAAAAGAACAAACTCACCAATGACACCGTCAAAAGACGTTGTGCTTTAAAATGCATGATGTGTGTAGATTTTAATTGTGAAAGTCTTTTCAGTAACTGCAAATCAGGGGCTGAAATTGTTGCAGGCAGAGGATTTAACAGGAAGTTTGGAAGGAAGAATGTTATATGTAACCCATCAATTTTACACGAGCACAGCGCCGTAGGTGGAGCAGGCTTTTTCAATCTGGCCTTCGTTAAGCATTGTTTTCAGAAACAAGTCCGCAGCGTCAATGGTAACGCTCAGCTTTTCTGTCGCAACAAAAGCTTTCAGATTAATGATGTAGGGAAAATATAGTACAACTTGCTTCATAATTTTTCTGGTGTTTCCAGGTTTCTTAACAGGACAAAACTATCCTCTAATAACTGCTTTCTATTTGACCTGCGTCATTCAAAAAGCTGTTTTTGGTTAGTAACGGCGCTTTAACTTTCTGGCCGGTGAGGAGGATTTGCCCAGTATGTAAATGGTATTCCTTTATTTAGATCATAGTTTAAATTGAGCCGGATAAAACACCTGTGGATTTCAAAATCTTCGAGTTGATACAACCCGAAGCCGCGAAAATTTTATCTTGTGATAAATTCAGAAATGAAAAGGCTACCATTAAAAATATTCGCTCTGTTATTGATTTTGTTCTGCGTTACAA
>JAGIAB010000198.1 GCA_017745135.1 Flavisolibacter sp. | reverse complement strand
GTATTTACAAGTCACTGCTGCAAAAGAAAGTTCGTGGAGAATTGCCATTCATACCGCCCAGCGTATGGCTATCGAAGCGGATTGTACCTTCCGCGAATCACACGACAAGGCAGGCGAAAAAGGTCTGAAAACAGCAAGAGCTATCGGCATGCTCACGTATCGAAACCCACATATTTTCGAAGACAAGCAAAAAGATGAAGACGCAAACAAGCTGGATCATTTTAAAGCTTCTTCATACATCGAATACCAGGGCGATAAGCTGGCAAAACGTTTCAACGCATTTAGCTATTGGGTATTGACCAAGGCAATGGATACGCATAATGTAGCAAGAGGCCGCAATCAATCTCTTGAAGAAATATTACAAACTATTTCTCAGCGTACTTTAATTATGGGTATTGAAACGGATATTTTATGCCCTTTAAACGAACAGGAATATTTGGCGAAATACATACCGGATGCTGAGCTTGTGGTAGTCCATTCGGAATATGGGCACGATGGTTTTCTAACAGAGAAAGAGCATATTGAAACGCATTTGAAACACTGGTTAACCCAAAAATAATTATGATCAAAGTTGAACTGGAAAGAGTGCACGGCGACTATGGATTTAAAGGAACCGATGCTGCCGGCCATGAAGTTTTGTTTGACAGCAGTTCAGAACATGGCGGCAATAATTTTGGTATTCGTCCCATGCAATCGTTGTTGTTTGCATTAGGTTCATGCAGCGGAATTGACATTGTTTCCATTTTAAAAAAGCAGAAGCAAGCCATTTCTTCTTTCAAAATGAAAATTGAAGGTGAAAGAGAAGATGCAAAGCCTATTGCCCTCTGGAAGACCATTCATATTGTGTTTGAATTCAGCGGCCAGGTGGATGAAGAAAAGGCAAAGAAAGCCTGTGCGTTATCTATAGAAAAATATTGTTCCGTTGCCGAAACCCTAAGAAGAGCTGGAGCGCAAATTACCTGGAGCACCCAAATAAACCATTGATCGTATGGAACAACACCGAATAACACGGCTGATTCGTAAAAGAATAGCGCAAACCGAAGAAGGGGAACATTCTTCTCCCCTCTTTTTAACCAGCAGTTTCACCTTCGATTCGTCAGAAGAAATGAGAGCTGCGTTTGCCGAAGAAATAGACACCAACATTTACTCCCGTTTTTCCAATCCAAATTCCCGGGAGTTGGTCGACCGCATGTGCATTTTGGAAGGAGCAGAAGATGGCTTTGCCACTGCATCCGGAATGAGTGCGATCTTTTCCACCTTTATGACATTGATGAAGCAGGGCGATCACCTTCTTTCCTGCAATGCGATTTTTGGAAGCACACATACCGTCGTCACTAAGTTTTTACCAAAGTTTGGCATTGATTACACCTATGTTCCTGCCAATGATCTGAAGGCCTGGGAAGCCGCCATTCGCCCCAATACCAAAATGATTTTTTTGGAAACACCAACCAATCCGGGCCTTGAAATTATTGACCTTGAAGTGGTAAACAGGCTCGCAAAAAAACATGGAGCCATTTTAGTAGTTGATAATTGCTTTGCTACACCGCTTGGACAACGACCGATTGAATTTGGAGCAGACATCGTCATTCACTCGGCAACCAAATGGCTCGACGGGCAGGGAAGAACGCTGGGGGGAGTTGTGCTCGGAAAATCAGAATTCATTTATAACATCTATTTGTTTTGCCGGAGCACCGGTCCGGCATTGTCACCATTCAATGCATGGATATTAAGCAAAAGTTTAGAAACACTGGAGGTGCGCATGCAACGGCATGTTGAAAATGCATTTTACCTGGCGCAAAAATTAGAAGGCCATGAAAAAATTGCATGGTTGAAATATCCTTTTCTTCCTTCGCATCCACAATACGAGATCGCTAAAAAACAAATGAAAGATGGCGGCGGATTGTTTTGCTTTGAATTGAAAGAAGGACTGGAAGGCGGCCGCAGCTTTTTAGACCGGCTACAAATTCTTTCACGTACTGCAAACCTTGGCGATACAAGAACCATTGCCTCGCACCCGGCAAGCACCACTCATGCAAAATTGAGTAATGAGGAAAGATTAAACGTCGGAATAACGCCGGGAATGATCCGCATTTCAGCAGGTTTGGAAAACAGGGATGATATTTTAAATGATATATTGCAGGCACTGGGTTAACCTTACATTCATTATTCAACCTTTGACGAGACGGACAACATTAAGTCATAACTATCCTTAACTTCTTAATGGTTTACATTCATCTTTCCTGAAGGTTTCACTGCTTCCTTCGCAACTTTACCACGTACTACTTGGTGATTCCAAATGATTTTTTTCGTTTTACTTTCTTCATTAGGGCAGTGAAGCTAATTTGCTATAGCTAAAACACAACCTATGAAAACAATCTTACGCCTTTACAAACAAAGTCCCGTGCTGGCGCTGATCCTGAACAGTATTGCAGTCTTCATCTGGGCTGCTACCGTTATTCTCATCATTACTATTTTGGCCGTTGCTTTTACAGGATGAACAATCATTAGCCGGATATTTGCTCATCACAAAACAAATATCCGGCTGTGCTTTACAAACCCGTTATTATTGAACAAATACAAGAGCAGGTTGAAGGATTTAAAACGTTTACATTCAAACAAGGGCACGGCATTGAATATAAAGCCGGCCAGTACATTACGTTTGTTCAGCAAACCCTACACGAATCCATCAGGCGTTCTTATTCCATTGCTTCGGCCCCCTTACTAAATGAGCCGTTAACCATTGGTGTCAAACGTATTGAGAATGGTGCTTTTTCAAGACAGTTGATTGATCACGCAAAACCCGGCGATGAACTGTTGACAATCGGCGCAGGCGGCTTTTTTACCTTACCTGATGAGGCTTACAACATTCGTCAGATTTTTTTCCTTGCAGCAGGCAGCGGTATCACACCAATTTATTCTTTACTGAAAACCGTATTGCATTTTCATCCGCACATCCACGTGGTTTTGATTTATAGTAATCCCACGCCGCAAAAAACTATTTTCTTTTCACAATTAAATGAATTAAAAGAAAAGTTTAGCGACCGGTTTGAGCTACGTTTTTTATTCAGCAACTCTGCCAACCTTTTAACAGCACGATTGAACCGCGAGTTATTGGTTCAGTTAACAAAAGCGCATTGCCGGTTCAGGCATGATGAAACTCTGTTTTACCTGTGTGGACCGGAAGCGTATATGCGTATGTGTACTTATACATTGCAGGAAGAGCAGGTGCCGAAAGAAAACATCCGGAAAGAAACCTTCATCATCCAGGGAAAACAACCACCTAAAAAAGAACCACCTGATAAAAATGATCATACAGTACTTATTCAGTACGGTAATGAAAACTATCAATTGAGAGTACAGTATCCTGATTCAATTCTGCAGGCAGCAAAAAAAGAAAACATTTCTCTTCCTTACAGTTGCGAAGTGGGGAGATGCGGCAATTGTGCAGCCAAATGTGTTGATGGGAAAGTCTGGTTATCCTACAACGAAGTACTTACAGAAAAAGATATACAAAAGGGATTAACGCTTACCTGCGTTGGACACCCGGTCGGCGGCGATGTAACACTGAAAATTTAAAAAATCAATTCCAGTTGAAATTATTCCAGTCGAGAGTGTAAGGTTCAGAAGGCCAGGTGGCAATTTCCTCGCGGACCTCAGAAGTTTGTTCTGATTCCAAATTCATTTCCCAGGTGGTAAGAAGTGTGTCCATAGTAAAGGTTTTTTGTTTGACGTTGATTATTGGATTTCGTTTATTAAAACTAACGAGGTAATTGTTAAAACAGATGCTAATGCAGTCATCTTTTGTTCACTAGCTGATATCAAAAGTTGAACGCCTTTTTTTAATAGATGAATGCATGCTTAATTAGTAGTTGGCAACTTCTTTTCAAAGCAAAGTTCTTAGATGCGATAATAGCACAGGCCGGTGAAATCTTTTGTTGATAACTCGTATAAAATCCGGTGGGAGTCGAACAGTTGAAAGGATTGTTTTTTGGATTGCCTATGCAATGAAGAAAGTTGTAAAACCGGGCAAGGCAGCAAGCGATATTTTAAAAAAAGGGAAACGTTCATCCATGCCTGAAAATATAGGACCCATGCTGGCCACATTGGCTAATGAACCTGTAACTGAAAAAGGTTGGGTTTATGAAATGAAATGGGATGGCTATCGGGCTGTAGCCTACATGCAAAAGGACAAGGTTGATATTTACTCCCGCAACAATAAATCCTTCAATCAAAAATTTTATCCCATTACAGAAGCGTTACAACAGTGGAACATCAACGCGGTAGTTGATGGAGAAATTATTGTTGTGGATGAACACGGTGTTCCCAGTTTTAGCAATTTGCAATTGTGGCGAAGCGAAGCCGACGGACAATTGCTTTATTACCTCTTCGATATTTTATGGCTCGAAGGATATTCAGTTACTCATCTTCCGCTGGAAGAACGAAAACAACTGTTGAAATCTATTCTCCCGAAAAATAATTCACATCTGCGCATCAGTGAAATTTTAAAAGACAATGGTGAAGAAGCATTCGAACTGGTAAAACAACTTCATCTCGAAGGTGTGATGGCAAAAAAATCAGGAAGTGTTTACACCATTGGCAAGCGAACAAAAAACTGGCTGAAAATAAAAACAGAAAAAAGACAGGAATTGGTGATTGGCGGATACACCCACAATGAAGGGAGCAATAAATTATTCAGCGCATTACTATTGGGAATTATAGAAAATGGTTCATTCCAGTTTATCACTCCTGTCGGTACCGGCTTCAATAGAAAAATGCAGGAAGAGATCATTCAAAAGCTTCGTCCTTATGAAACACCTCAATGCCCCTTTGCAACCGTACCGGAATATAACAAGGCGTCATGCTTTCGGCCCAACCCGCCAAAAGCAACAGTAACCTGGGTCAAACCAAAGCTTGTTGCCGAGATCAGCTATCGTGAAGAAACATCCAGCGGCGCTATTCGCCAACCCTCATTCAAGGGATTAAGAGAAGATAAAAAACCAACGGAAGTGGTAAGAGAAATTCCTATCAAGACCAACGAATTGGTAAGGGAACATAAGCTGGTTAAACAAAACATCATCAAAGCTCCACCAAAAAAGGAAAGAAAAACCTTGCTCAAATTGGTGAAGCGCAGTTCATGTCCGCCGATCATTCGTGTTTGTGTTTCTTCTTTCGGATTGAGCAAGGTTTTTTGGCCTAAAGAAAGTTACACCAAACGAGACATGATTAATTATTATTACCAGGTTGTGCCCTATATGTTGCCATACATGAAAGACCGTCCGCAGACATTAAACCGCCATCCGCATGGAATCAACGGCCAAAGCTTTTATCAAAAAGATGTGAAAGGAAAGGCACCTTCATGGATCGAAACTTTTCCCTACTTCAGTCATCGTGAACAAAAAGAAAAAGAGTTTTTAGTGTGTACGAATGAAGCAAGTTTATTGTACATCGCTTCCTTAGGCTGTATCGAGATGAATCCATGGAGCAGTATTGTCAAAACTCCGGATAATCCGGATTGGTGCATCATTGACCTGGATCCTGATGAAAACAGTTTTGAGCAGGTGATAGAGGCAGCAAGAGTAACCAAAGAAATTCTGGATGCAATAGAGGTTCCTGCTTTTTGCAAAACATCCGGCTCAACCGGTTTGCATATTTACATTCCGCTTGGCGCAAAATATACTTATCATGATTCGAAAGAATTTGGAAGAAGAATCGCAAAGATCGTTCATGCCGAATTGCCGCAGTTTACTTCCATTGAGCGAAAGACTGCACATCGTGGGGGTAATATGTACATTGATTTTTTACAGAACCGGCCACAGGCAACTTTAGCGGCACCGTATTCATTACGGCCAAAACCTGGTGCAACGGTTTCAGCTCCTTTGTATTGGGAAGAAGTAAAGAAAGGGTTGAAGTTGTCACATTTCACACTTCGCAACATGCCTGCGCGGCTGCAAAAAGAAGGCGATATTTTCAAAGGAGTTTTGGGAAAAGGAATCAATATGCAAAAAGCAATTAAGAAGATAGAAGACCTGTTTGGAGAGTTGTTGAAGAAGGCTGCGTAAGATTTGAACCATTAAGGAGTTAAGGATAGTTAAGGCTTAATGTTCCTTAACTTCTTAATGGTTCATTCAACACTTTCCACAACAAATCTTTCAACTGCGGAATATTCTTATTGATTACCGAGGAAATAAAAATGTGTGGAATATTTTCCGGCAATTCTTTTTCGATGGCATTGATTAACTCTTCATCCAACATATCGCTTTTGCTGATGGCAATTAAAAACTGTTTGTGCAGCAATTCCGGATTGTATTCTTCCAGTTCATTCACTAAAATCTCGAACTCCTTTTTATGGTCCTTGCTATCAGCCGGAATTAAAAACAACAAAACAGAATTACGTTCAATGTGGCGAAGAAAACGATGGCCTAATCCTTTGCCTTCTGCTGCACCTTCAATAATTCCCGGCAAATCGGCAATACAAAAACTTTTGCCGTCGCGGTATTCCACCATTCCCAGTTGAGGATTAATGGTAGTGAATGCATAATCGGCAATTTTTGGTTTAGCCGCCGTCATTACAGAAAGCAAGGTTGATTTACCTGCATTGGGAAAGCCCACTAACCCAACATCGGCAAGTACTTTAAGCTCCAAAACTTTCCAGCCTTCTTCCCCAGGCAAGCCTGGTTGTGCATATTCCGGCGCCTGGTTTGTTGGCGTTTTAAAATTAGTATTGCCCAATCCTCCTTTGCCACCAGGCAACCAAATCTTTTCTTCACCATCGCTCAATATCTCAACTTCCTTTTCTCCGGTTTCTTCATCCCTTGCGATGGTGCCAAGAGGAACTTCCAAAATGATATCTTTTCCATTTCGGCCGGTGCGGTTGTTATCGCTGCCGTTTTCTCCGTTTTCAGCAATGATGTTTTTATGATAGCGTAAATGAAGCAATGTCCAAAGGTTGCGGTTCCCTTTCAAAACAATGTGACCGCCGCGGCCACCATCACCACCATCTGGTCCGCCCATTGCGGTTAATTTATCACGGCGAAAATGCTTAATGCCTGCACCACCATGACCACTCTTGCAAAACACTCGTATCTGGTCAACAAAATTGCTCTTCTCCAAAAGGTATTATTTTTACTTGTGTGCAAAGATATTGTTCCCTTAACCAACCATACTTATGAAATCATTTCTCCTTGTCCTTATAATCTTTCTCGCGGTGACAGCGAGAAAATATAATAAAGAATCGATCGGTATAAATCCTTTCAATCAGAGTTAGCCAGATTCTTTATTATGTCAGACAAATAAAATTTTCAGTGTTGAAGATTGCCGAGAGCTTTTGTTATCGCCAAATAAGTCAGGGCTGCGAGTTGGAAAGTCCCCCCACTGGGAGGATTTAGGTGGGCCGAAAAAACGCCAGCTTACGGGCCAGCGTTTTCGTCAGAGGGTTCAGGTTGATTACTGAACCACAAGTTTTTGAGTGAAAACAGACTGATTCAGTCCGTCAAACAATTTCACCATATAAACTCCGTTGGTATTGCGCCTGTCAAGTTTGAGCTCCTGTGTTTGATTTTCAGCATCGATGGAAATTTTCTTTTGCATCACCGTTCTTCCCAAAACATCTCTTAATTCAACTGTATAGTTGCCGGCAGGCACTTTATTGAATTGTAATTTGATCACACTGGCTGTAACAGGGTTGGGATAAATTGAAATCTCCTTTGCATACTTTTCTTCAGGGCGTATTAAGCGTTGTATATCATCATTCGGTTTTATCGTTCTGTTAGAAGAAAGAAAATTGCTGTTAGCCAGATCTGAACTGCGGAAGACGCCATTGGGAGCTTTGTATGGAGTTGCTTTCCAGTTAACAGGATTAACAACATAGTAGGTATTTCCATCAACGGCGCTGCTTACTAATAAATTTCCATCACTATCCACTACTGCACCGTTCACTGTAAAATTTTGCTCAAGGCCGGTAATATTTCCTAAATACTTTGCCACTTTATTTTCTGTGTTGACCATAAACACACTGTTTCTGGCAGTGAGGATAAACAGGTTGCCCTTGTCATCACTGATCATATCGCCGCCAAAACTGCTGCAACGGTTGTGAATGGAAATCCCGTTGTTGGACGCATCATCTACCAATGTTCCTAAATGTTCAATAGTAGTTGTTTTCTTTCCTGTTGAAAAACGGATGAAAGTATTGCCATCGTTTGAAATGGCATACCCATAGCCATCCGGAGCAATGACCATGCGGGTAATGATCTTTCCTTCATCGTTATGCATGTTGCCCAATTTTGTAAACGGCTGGCCTACATAATACACCTTCATGGTCCTGAGATCGATGAAGCGCAACTGGTCAACAAACATTGGTGTAAAGTAGAGACGGTTATGTTTTCTGTCATAAGCTGCGGCTGCTACCCCTGTAGCAAATGGCGACTGTAGCATCGTTCCGAATTTGACATCGGGTTTCAGTGCCAATGGCTTCTTTGAAGCTGCATCAAAAACAATGGCCTTGTCATTAGTTCCATTTAACAGAACATCGCTGTATTGGCCTGTTTGCAAATCAATTTTGCGTAAAGCGTTCCATGCGGCGCCGTCTTTTGAAAGATCGGTGATAGCATAAGCAAAGCGGTCATTTTGTGCCTGGAGAGTTGCTGCAATAAAAAATGAAGCTGAAAGCACAACGAGGGGTAAAGCTCTTCTCATACTGGTTTGATTTTACCCGATAGTATCGGGAGGTTAATGGACATTTAAGTTACGAAATTTGATGTAGCCAAAAATGTTTTCACATAAAAGCAATCATGTTTTTTTGAATGGCTGGTAATGGCTTTTAAAAACTGGCTGCTGATCCACATTTTCCCCCAGAGGTTCGCATGGTTTTAAGGTTTCAAAACATTGTTGAGGCAGTCGCTGATAAAGCTGGGTACCTTCCGTTTTCCAGGCCATCATTTCATCGCTTACCTGCTTAATAATTTTTGAAGGATTGCCAACAACCAATGACCGGGAAGGAATTTTTTCTCCCTGCCTGATGAAACATAACGCACCAACAATACATTCATCACCCAGTTCCACTTCGTCCATGATCACCGCATTCATTCCGATCAAACAATTTTTACCAATCGTTGCGCCATGAATAATAGCGCCATGGCCAATATGTGCAGATTGTTTCAACAAAACGGTGATGCCCGGGAACATGTGCACCGTGCAATTTTCCTGAACATTACATCCGTCTTCAATGATGATCTTTCCCCAATCGCCACGCAGGGCACAACCCGGACCAACGTAAACGTCTTTGCCAATGATTACATTACCTGTAACCGCCGCCTGCGGATGCACAAATGAAGATGGGTGCACAACCGGTTTAATGCCGTTGAATTCGTAAAACATGATCAAATGATTCATCCAAAAGTGATGAATTTTCTAAAGCCACTAATTGGTTTTTGTCTTTTTGCGATTGATGGCACGGATCAAGGCAATCAATCCCCAGATAACACCGGCGAGCCCAAGAATACCTACAATAACTGCTGCTGCATCAGAACCATTACAACTTAATGTGCATGCCAAAGCCGCTACAAGGTATAGTAGTCCTACTGCCGCTATGCAGGCAAGAAAAATGAGAATGGCTTGTTCGGCATCCGCTTTATTACCTGTAATTTTTGCTTTGCCATATTGAAGCAACTGGTAGTTGAATTCCTTTCTGATAATTCGTTTCTCCTTCCCGGTGAATTTTGTTTTCTCGCCGTTTTTAAATTGCTTCAATAAAATTTTGGCTTCTGCATATTTGTAGGGCGAAGGATTTACCGGTACTGCTGCCTGTGCGGTTGCATAAAAAGGACTATCCAATTGTACTACGAAAGAAAGTGTAATAAAGAAGCCGCACCCGGCTATCACCAGATCGTAAAGCTTTCGCTTGAGATAATTGGATGAAGATCTCTTCTGCGGATAAGTTGCACCTGCAATAAAAAATACACCAATAAAAAAGTAAATCCATAATGGAGATAAGCCAATACCAAAAGCTGCCAATTGCTTACCCAGGAAACAAGCAATGAAAAAGAGAAAAATACGGGAGATAATAATAAAGATGCGTGCAGGAACAGGATGATGCTTTGCCCAAAAAGATAGCTTTCTCATGTTAGTTTGGTTTAAGATAAACAATAAGTTCTACAGAGGATCAATTTTCAAAGAGGCAGGAATAAGAAGGGTGCTATTAGTATTTTCAAATCTACTGTTTTCTCTTATTGGCTGCAGTTTGTTTAAGAATAAGCCTTTACCTTATATAATTGTTTAACGCAAAAAAGTTCTGCAACTCTGCCACCTTTAATTTTGCATTTCAATTTTCATCTCATGAAAACACTTCTTCTTGTCCGTCATGCAAAAAGCAGTTGGGATCAGCCCGGCCTTTCCGATTTCGACCGCCCTTTAAATGAAAGAGGGAAAAAAGATGCGCCGGTAATGGCCAAACGCATTAAGGAAAAAGGAATTGAATTGGATCACCTCGTTTCAAGCCCGGCAAAACGGGCCAAAAGAACTGCCCGGTATTTTGCAGAAGAATTTGGATTCAAAAAAGACGATATCAAACTCGTGGAAGAATTGTACGGAGCAACACCGTCAGAATTTTTGCAGGCAGTTAAAGACCTCAATGATAAATACAATGCCGTTGCCTTATTCTCACACAATCCCGGTATTACGGATTTTGCTTCTTCTTTAACCAATGTTCGGGTAGATGATATGCCTACCTGCGCTGTTTTTGCTTTGCAGGTAGAAACAGATTGCTGGAATGAATTTATAAATGCAGAAAAAAAATTCCTGTTCTTTGATTATCCAAAGAATCCGCTGGATTAATTAAAGCTTTCTCAGTCGCATTTCACTTCCGCTGCCTTTCATAATCAAAACATTTGAAGAAAGATTTACCGTCCATTGCTCATTCAAACCCTGTAAATGCGCTTCAGGAATGTTGATCTTTAACACATCGTTGCGGTTCACATCGGTGATCATGACCCAGTTTCCATTAATGGGATCAGTTCCATTGTCAGCCGTCAATGTTCCATTGTCCATAAAACTGAATTTGTAATTGCTGAATTGCGCCGTTTTGTCCTGGTCGGCAAAATAATAATCAACCGACCACTGTTTTCCAGTGATCATTTCTTTGGTGGTAGCTCCGTAGTCGAGATTTTCCGTTGTGCAACTGAAAAATGAAGAGGTAGAA
>JAGIAB010000197.1 GCA_017745135.1 Flavisolibacter sp. | reverse complement strand
ATTCAAAATGGCGGCAAGGAAATAATTAAACAGGGGCCGGCAACGGTTCTTTACCGTGCACCAAGCGATAACGATGAAATGTGGTGGAACAGAACTGCACCTGCCGTGTACTGGCGCAAAGCAGGTTTCAACCATCTTAAATACGAGGTTAAGGATGTTAAGCTGACTAAGGCTAACGGCTATTACAATATTGATGTGATTACAAAAGTTTACAGCGATTCTATTCCACACATCCTGAATAATCTTGCTTCATATAGCGTGTTTCCCAACGGCGACATTTTTGTGCGGTCAAAATTTGAGTTTATAATGAGCCCTTCAGATATCTCCAATAAGGAACTGGGGCGTATTGGAATGCAAATGGTGCTTCCATCCGACTTTGAGAATTATAAATTTTACGGAAGGGGGCCATGGGAAAATTATTCAGACAGAAACAATGCTTCTAAAGTTGGGGAATATGTTTCCACCGTTACCAAACAATATTTTCCTTATTCACGTCCGCAGCATACAGGCAACAAAACAAATGTCCGGTGGGCATCACTTACCGACAAGGATGGAGTTGGCATCGCTGTGTTTGGCTATCCCTATCTTGAAATAACAGCATTGCATTTTGGAGATAATGATTTAGACAAAAAAAGTTTTACGGAGATAACGAAACGGAGCGATGTTTATTTTTCAATAGATGTGCAACAGGATGGAATGGGTGGAGCCAGTTGTGGACCCGGAGTGCTGCCGCAATATCTTTTGAAATTAAAAGATACCTGGTACTCGTACCGCATTAGTCTTGTTAATAAGGAAACGGATTTGTCTTCTCTTATGTCTTTATCGCCCTTCCTGGCACCACCTGTAATTTCTCCCGCGGAAAAATTAATTTATAAGGGAAGCAATACAATTGAAATCTCTTCTCCTGTTGATGGTGCTGAAATCAGGTACACAGTGGATGGCAGCGAACCAAATGAATCATCGCTGCTTTATAAAGGACCGTTCCAGATTTCTTCAGATGCAGTGGTGAAAGCAAAAACGTTTATGAAAGGAGCTAATGAATCTATATCAGTTTCGCAGGCGTACAATCTTGCGGAAATTTTATATGAGAGTCCGGTGATAAAGTTTGGTGATAAACCGGTAGCAGCAGAAGTATCAATTGAAGGCTTTAAGTCCATTGGGATTTTAATTACCGATCCTGATAAATCAACAGACTGGGATCATACAGATGTTTTGGAGCCGGTCTTCATTAAGAAAGACGGCACTGAAAAATCGCTTACTGAGTTGAAGCCTTATATGACGTTTCAGGGTTGGAACTCGCTGGTTACAAACAGATCTGTCGATAGAAATCCATTGAAAGTAGCAGGAACTACTTACCGGAAAGGATTGGGTACTCATGGACTTGCCGAAATATGGTACCATACCGGAAATGATGATTTGAAGTTAAAATTAATGGTAGGTGTAGACGATGAAACAGAGCGAAGAGGAAGTTCCACTGTTACTTATAGAATTGTTGGGATACGGTAATGTAAAAAGCTAATAGTTATTTTAAAATGTGAGGTATAGAAATGAATATGAAAACGATCCAATTGTTGTTTGCGGTGTCTTTCCTGGGCTTTACAGCTAAGGCGCAAAATCCTATTGTTCAAACTATTTACACCGCCGACCCTGCACCTATGGTCCATAACGATACGGTATGGCTATACACAGGTCACGATGAAGACAAATCCACCTGGTTTACTATGAAGGAATGGAGATGTTATTCTTCTACGGATATGGTTAACTGGAGAGATCATGGAGCTCCTTTATCATTGAAAACATTTAGCTGGGCTGAAAAGGATGCCTGGGCAGGACAGTGTATTTATCGTAACGGGAAATTTTACTTTTATGTTCCCGTACATGCAAAAGGCCTGGGTATGTCAATTGGTGTTGCGGTTTCCGATCGGCCCGACGGACCTTTTGTTGATGCACTTGGAAAACCATTGGTGCATAGTGGTAGCGGCGATATTGATCCTACTGTTTTTATTGACGATGATGGACAAGCTTACCTCTACTGGGGGAATCCTTATCTGAAATATGTAAAGCTGAATGAGGATATGATTTCCTATTCAGGCGAAGTAGTAACAGTGCCTTTAACAAAGGAAGGTTTTAATGTGCGCTATAAAGATGTCGACAAAAGACCCTCGGCGTATGAAGAAGGCCCCTGGTTTTACAAGCGCAACGGATTGTACTATTTGTTGTATCCTGCAGGTGGCGTACCTGAACATATCGCTTACTCAACCAGCAAAGGTCCAACCGGTCCATGGAAGTACCGTGATACCATTATGCGTGTGATACAAAAGGGTGGAGCTTTTACCAATCATCCGGGTGTTATCGATTATAAAGGCAGATCCTATTTCTTTTATCACAATGGTGCTTTGCCCGGTGGAGGTGGGTTTACCCGTTCCGTATGCGTTGAAGAATTTCAATACAATGCTGATGGATCCATTCCCCGCATTGAGCCTACAGTTGCAGGAGTGGCTCCTGTATCCAATTTAAACCCTTATAAATGGGTGGAGGCAGAAACGATTGCCTGGGAAGTGGGAGTTGAAACAGCCTGGGATAATTCTACAGGTATGTATGTAATCGATATTGATAATGGTGATTACATCAAAGTACGCAGTGTTGATTTTAAAAAAGGTGCAAAATCTTTTGCTGCGGAGATTGCCTCTCTGTCCGGCGGTGCAATTGAAATTCGTTTGAATAGTCCTGACGGTATTTTAATTGGTACCTGTGATATAAATAACACCGGAGGTCTTCAATCCTGGAAAAAGCAATCCTGCAAAGTGAAGAAGGTGAAAGGAATACACGATGTTTATTTTGTGTTCAAAGGTGGTGAAGGTCACTTATTCAATTTTAATCGATGGAAATTCAATAATTGAGTTAGACATAATAAATCTAAAAAAATAATTTACGCATGAAGTCACTACTTATCACTCTTGTATTTGTTCTGAATGTTTTTATTGTTTTTTCTCAAAAACTAACGGTTCAATCACCCAATCAAAAAATAAATGTGGCTTTGTACTCCGGGCAAAACACGGATGCCGGTGAATGGTTTTTAAAAGCTTCCTATGTTAACAATGGAAAGACATCAGAAGCTATTCCACGTATAGATTTGGGATTGTCGAGAAGCGACCAGGATTTTTCAAAGCAGCTAAAGTTTTTAAAAGCCGGCAAACCGGTTTTGATCAATGAACAGTACACGGCTTTGCACGGAAAAAAATCTTTGTGCACCAATTCAGCAAATGAAGTGGTGATTTCATTTGAAAATCCATCCAAAGCAAAGTTGAATATTATTGTAAGGGCTTACAATGATGGCATTGCCTTTCGCTATGAATTTCCTGAGAAGGGAGGAAGCTTTGTAATGAAAGACGAAATGACTTCTTATTCTATTCCAAACGAAACATTGCGGTGGATGGAAAAATGGAACCCCGCGAACGAAGGTTTGTACACTGCAATGAGTGATGATAAAATTCAAAAACAGGAATGGTGTTATCCTGCGCTCTTTAAAGTAAAAGATAGTGCCTGCTGGTTCCTGCTGCATGAATCAGATGTGGATCGCAACTACTGCGGTACAAAACTCAGTAATACGGCAGACGGCAGTAAATACAAACTCACTTTTCCAAATCCCAGGGATGGAAGAGGGCAGGGCGAATCTACACCTACGGTTACACTTCCCTGGAAGTCGCCCTGGCGTGCGATTATTATGGGCAGCCTTTCCGATATAGTTGCCTCAACATTGGTTGATGATGTAGCCACGCCTTCGGTTGTAAAAAATACATCCTGGATAAAGCCCGGTGCCGTTTCATGGAACTATTGGTCAAGTAATCATGGAACGAAGGACTATAAAATAGTTGCCGACTTTGCCGACCTGGCGGCCGAAATGAGTTGGCCTTATACTTTGCTTGACTGGGAATGGGATGGTATGACCAACGGAGGCAATGTGGAAGATGCAGCAAAATATGTTTTATCAAAAGGTGTAAAGCCATTGATATGGTATAACTCGGGTGGTAATCACACCTGGGTTTCTTCCACACCTAAAGATCGCATGCTTACCCACGAAAACCGTGTAGCAGAATTTACGAAGCTGAAGAAGATGGGATTTGCCGGAGTGAAGATCGATTTTTTTGAAAGCGAGAAACAGGACATGATTAAATATTACCTGGATATACTGGAAGATGCGGCCCAGTTTGAAATGTTGGTTTATTTCCATGGCTGCATTGTTCCAAGAGGATGGTCAAGAACGTATCCCAACCTGATGACTTATGAAGCGGTGCGTGGTGCTGAATGGTACAACAACGGGCCGGAATTTACAACAACAGCACCCGAACATAATACAGTACTGCCTTTTACAAGAAATGTTGTTGGCGGAATGGATTACACACCGGTAACATTTACCAATTCGCAATTCCCTCATCTCACATCCTATGGACACGAACTGGCATTGAGCGTTTTATTTGAATCGGGTTTACAACATTTTGCAGACAGGCCTGAAGGATATCGTGAACTGCCTGATGCCGTAAGGACATTTTTGAAAGAGGTGCCCACAGTCTGGGATGATATAAAATTATTGCAGGGCACACCCGGCCGCGATGTTATCCTTGCACGCCGTAAAGGAACTTCGTGGTATATCGGGGGCATCACTGCGGAACAAAGAGCTGAGAGAACGAAAACAGTAAAGTTTGATTTCTTGCCGGAAGGTGTGAAGTACAAACTAACGTTGATAGCTGATGGTAAGTTTGATACCAAATTCTCCACTCAGTACATGGTAGTAGATAAAAACAGTTCAGTAGATGTAAGATTGCTTCGCAGAGGTGGTTTTGCTGCATCGTTAATACCAATTCAATAGCAAAATTGTTAATCAGCCTTACAAGCAGAATTATGAAACTAAAAATCCTCTTACTCATTGGTTTGCTTCCAACACTTGCTTTTGGACAGAGCTATAAAAAACACACGGTACAAAAAGACCGTCTGATCATACAGCTTGATGAAGGCACAATGAATCTTATTCCCTTATCCGATAAAGCAATCAGGGTGCAATGGGATAAAGGCATGAAAGAGGAACGTGAGTTTGTTTTAATTAATAAAGTGCAGGCTCCTGTATTCAGGGTTTCTGAAGCAGGATCAAAATTAAAATTGGCTACCAGTGTTATTACTGTATCATTTGACAAACGAACCGGGGTGATTGATTACAGCGATAATACCGGAAAAGTTTTCTTGAGTGAGAAAGCCGGCAGCAGAAAGTTAACATCCAATATTGTAGAAGGACAAAGCTGTTTTGTAGCTGAACAAAGTTTTGATTCGCCTTCAAATGAATACCTGTTTGGGTTAGGCCAGTTCCAGGATGGTCATTATAACCTGAGAAATGTAACCCGTAAACTAACGCAGGTGAATTCTCAAATTGCCATTCCTTTTTTGTATTCAAGCAGGGGATATGGATTGTTATGGCATCAATATGGGCTTACTGAATTTAATCCTGCAGATAATTTAGTTGCACTTACCAAAAAAGATACAGCATCTGGAGCAGGTACAGTAGAAGTAACTACAACATCAGGTACGCAAAGAGTAAGCAGGCAGCAGGCCTTGTACACAGGAAAGATCACTATTTCTAAAGATGGCGATTATTCCATGATGCTTGATATGGGAAATATGGAAAGCCGTCACTTGCTTGTAATTGATGGAAAGCCATACATTGATCAAACCAATCAATGGCTACCGCCTGCAGCAAGTGCTGTTGTCAATTTGAAAGCAGGCGAACATACTGTACAAATACTTTGCAAATCAGCCAATGTTCCTAAACTATCGTGGAAGTTGGTTGGCAATGAAACAACATTCCGTTCAATCAATGCAAGAGCCTTAGACTACATTGTATTTTATGGAAAGAATGCAGACGATGTGATTACTGCTTATCGCAACTTATCCGGTAACGTGCCCATGCTTCCTTTGTGGGCTTATGGTTTCTGGCAGTGCCGCGAACGTTATACATCAGGAAAACATTTAGTGCAAACGGTAGAAGAATTCAGAAGAAGAAATTTGCCAATGGATGTGATTGTGCAGGACTGGCAATACTGGGGTAAGCATGGTTGGGGTGTTCCGCAATTT
>JAGIAB010000196.1:2292-6140 GCA_017745135.1 Flavisolibacter sp. | reverse complement strand
TTACTATACTTAACAGGGCAATCAAAAAAAATACATTCTTTTTTTTCATGTTCACGGTTTTGTATGTACGCTAAAATAACTATTCCGTTTCAACTGGAACATGAATCTTAAGCCATACAGGTTTAAATTAATAAGTCAACAACCCCAATTTCTCCAAAGCATACATGGCCGTAGTAATATGTAATGATTGAACAATCTTATTTTCCCGAAGCAGTTGTTTGAATTCATCAATTGAATGAATTAAAATTTCAACGTCCTCTGTTGCATCCAACTTTTGTTCGGCTACTTTCTTTCCGCCTGTTGCCAAAAACATGTGCATATAGTTGGTGCTTGTAGCAGGATTGGGAGCAACCTTACCTAATTTTTCAATCGAATGGAACTGGTAACCTGTTTCTTCCAGTAATTCACGTGCAATCGCTTCTTCAGGTTTCTCGTTATTATCAATCACACCACCCGGTAGTTCAGTGCTGACCACACCCAGGCCGTGGCGATACTGCCGCACCATAACCACTTTGTTATCTTCTGTGAGCGCAAAAGCTGTTGCCCAATCCGGGTATTCCAAAATATAATAGTCCGAATGTTTCCTTCCATCGGGCAGTTCGCAAACATCCTTTCTTACATTCAGCCAGGGTGCTGAAAATAATTTCTCTGAGCTTACAACTTGCCATTTCATAAATACATTTGAGGTTTGAAATTTGAAATTTGAGATTAAGTCCTCTCCTTAAACTTTTGTCCTTTATAAACAGATTTGTTGAGATAAGCGATAAAACCAGAAATTTTTGAAGCTAAAGATTCGTACTCTTTTATTAATGGAAGAACATCATCCTCTTTTAAGTAATTATAATCAATAGCTCTGTACAATTGAGAACGCACTTCACCCGATGAACCCTTTGCTATAGAAAGAAAATTCACAAACTCTAACCTGCCCGATCTTTCAAATCCCTCTGCAATATTATCCATCACTGACCCCGCTGAAGCATTAGTCTGGTCACGAAATCTAAAATCTCTGGAAAACAATTCAGTTTCAGTAAGCACCTTAACTCTCTTAGCAAGTTCTCTTGCCATCTGCCATAGTTCCAGGTCTTCGAATCGTTTAATGGTTCCCATAATTTCAAATCTCAAATGTCAAATCTCAAATCTGTCACCATTTCATTCTTTCCCTCAATGCAGTGATATGCGCCACGTGATGACGGCCATGCCATGCATACGAACCCAGCATATACCAAAGGGTTAATTGTTTTTGATGCCCGGGATGAAACAAGGTTCTTTGCCAATCCTTTTCAGTAAAATGCTTTAAAAATTCATACCATCGCTGGTGCAAAGCATACAACAACGTTATAGAAATATTCACCGGGAGATTTTTTACATCGGAGAAATTTACCCAGACGTTTTCATCGTAAGGTTTGATAGTTGGATTTTCCTCTGCATAGCCTTGCTTAAAACGTATGTAAGCATTCATATGACTATCCGCAACGTGATGCACTAACTGGTGAACGGTCCAGCCTCCTTCTCTATAGGGTGTCTGCAATTGATGTTCATCCAAATTGTGCACCGCGTTTTCAATGGCGTTGGGAAGAAACTTGATGTCCGCAAGCCATTGTTCTTTCAATCCTTCAGAATATTCCTGCGGAACATATTCACCAATGGGATAACGGAGATCTGTTTCTATTTGCATGGCGGTCCATTTTAATCAAGTACCTGCAGCAATTCAACATCAAATTGCAAAGTTGCTCCACCGGGAATTCCTCCTGTTCCATTATCACCGTAAGCTAAGTCGGAAGGTATCCACAACCGCCACGTACTTCCTTCTTTCATCATCGGGATCACTTCCTGCCAGCCTTTAATAAGTTGTGTAAGCCTTGCCGTGAAAGGCTGATTTCTTTTGTAAGAACTATCAAACTCTTTTCCATTTAAAAGACTGCCTCGATAGTGTGCCCTTATATTGCTGTTTGGTTTGGGTTGTTTTCCCTCTCCTTCTTTAAGCACCTGGTATTGTATTCCGTTGGGTAATTCCGTAACACCAGATTTGCTTTTATTTTCCTGGAGAAATTTTGCACCCGCTTCTTTTTCTGCTTTCAATTTTTCGGAACGAAAGCCGAATAATTTATCTTGTAATGACATGCTTTATTTATTTTGTTCAGACAATGTGTTGCACAATTTCAAATGTCAAATATCAAATCTCAAATTCACTAGTCTTCTCTCAATGATTTTCCTGTTAAATGAATGAACACGTCTTCAAGGTTTGCCTTCTTCACTTCCTTTGGTCTTTCAAATCCTGTTGCTACCAATTCATCAATCAATCGATCAGGAGTGTTCAATGCTACAATTTTTCCTGAATCAACAATAGCCACCCTGTCGCACAAAAATTCAGCTTCATCCATATAATGCGTGGTAATGATGACAGTTGTTCCCCTTGAACGAATTTGTTTCACCAGGTCCCATAAATTTCTTCTTGCCTGCGGATCCAATCCTGTGGTAGGTTCATCAAGAAAAATAATTTTAGGCTCGTTGATCAAAGTGGTTGCAATAGAAAAACGTTGTTTTTGTCCGCCACTTAATTCTTTCACTTTTGATTTGGCTTTGTCACGCAGGTTCACCGTATCCAGCAATTCCATTGCATTCACGTTGCGATTGTATAAGCCTGCAAAAAGATTAATGAGTTCAAGTAAAGTGAGATTGGGATAATAACCGCTGGTTTGCAATTGTACGCCGATGATCTTTTTTATTTCCTGTGGATCTCTGTCAAGGTCAATTCCATTAACCAGTATTTTGCCACCTGTTTTTGGGCGAAGCGTTTCAATAATTTCCAGGGTGGTTGATTTGCCGGCGCCATTCGGCCCTAACAATCCGAAGATTTCATTTTCATATACATCAAAGCTGATTCCTTTTACTGCTTCAAAATTCCCATAGTTCTTTACCAGGTTTTCAACCGAAATGATCACTCTGCCATGTTCCATGAAAACGAAATTTGATGCAAATCTTCGATAAACAGCGTAATCTGCAAAGTTTATTTTGGTCGCGAATCGTTCCCGCCGTTGGTGGGATGAAACGTGAATTGAGAGCTATGTGCTTTGATGAATTGTTGAATGGATTATTGATTGATTTATTATTAATGATTAACTGGCCAAATTGCAGGCTTCGGCAAATAATCAGTAATCAATAATAAATAATTAACAGCGTAAGGTTTGCCGGATCAAAAAACCTCCAATTCACGTTTCACCTTTCACGATCCCATGCACTCCTCAAGTTCAGCCATCATGTCCTTGCTTCCTACAAAAAACGGAGTTCTCTGATGGAGTTCTGTCGGCTGAATATCCAGTATCGATTGCTTTCCATCCGTTGCTTTTCCGCCTGCGGCTTCTACAATAAATGCAAAGGGATTGCACTCATACAACAATCTTAGTTTTCCTTTTGGTTTATCAACAGTACCCGGGTACATAAATATTCCGCCTTTAATAAGATTGCGATGCACATCGGCAACCATGCTACCGATATAACGTTGCGTATAAGGACCGCCACTTTCTTTTGTTTTGTTCTGGCAGGCAGTGATGTATTTTCGTACACCGCCATCGTACTGGAAAAAATTTCCATGATTCACCGAATAAATTTTTCCACTGGGCGGGCATTTGATATCGGGATGGCTTAAACAAAATTCACCAATAGAAGGATCCAGGGTAAAACCATTGACACCGCGGCGTGTTGCATACACTAGCATGGTTGAGGAACCATAGACAATATAACCAGCCGCTACCTGGTGTATTCCCTTTTGCAAAAAATCTTCACGCCTTGCTAATGTTCCTCTCTCGGAAACACGACGATAAATTCCGAAAATAGTAACAATAGAAATA
>JAGIAB010000196.1:0-2282 GCA_017745135.1 Flavisolibacter sp. | reverse complement strand
ACAGGAAATATTCACATCAATATTTCCGCTGCCATCCAAAGGATCGAACAAACAAACGTACTTGGAGTTGCGGCTGATATCATCATCAAAAGCAACAAATTCATCTAATTCTTCACTGCCGATGCCGGCGCAACTAATCCCATGTTGCAATACACCCATAAATTGATTGTTGGCAAAAACATCCAGTTTCTTTACATCTTCTCCCTGCACATTAATCGTTCCTTCATCGCCCAAAATATCAACCAATCCTGCTTTGTTTACTTCCACGTTTACACGTTTGGAAGCAAGGCCGATATCCCGAAGCAAAGTACTTAGTTCACCGGTGGCCTGTGGAAATTGTCGAAGTTGTTGAATAGTAAATTCGTCAAGGGTAAGAATGTTACGGTTAATAGGGTTCATGTAGCAATCGTTTTAATACAAACAAATGTAAGAGAATAAGCGATGAATCAATATGGGCTACAGCTACGGTTGATAAGAAGCGACCAATGCAAAATTGAAATTTTAATTAAGTGAAGAGTACTTATCAGGCATTTATCAAGCCTTATATGATCGTATGTAATATCTTGTTTTTGAGCCATTCAATAACAGGCATGCACAACAGTATGAAAATAATTGCAGCATGTTTTTGATTTTGGTTCTTTAGATTATTTCGCCAACCCGTATTTTGTATAAATACCGGAACCGGGAGCATTTGCATCCAACAGGTTTAATACTCTGGCTCCTTTTATACAGGACCAGAATGCATGAAACGTACGCGGGCCGCTTTCAATTTTTGAAAAATAAATCTGCCAGTTATTGGACACACTAAATTGACCGGCCGATTTTACTTCGGTATACTTTACATTTCCAACAACACCATTAACGGCAAGTAATTTCCAGCTATAAGAATTGCCAGCGCTAAAAATAAATTCTTCGTTCGATTGGTTGATATTCATACCGGCATATTGTCCTGTGTATACATTATACAGTTGCTGTATGCCGGTAAAGTCACTGGTCCATTTACCTTTTAAGTCAGATGCAGCCACAGCAAACTTGTTGTAACCGGTCATATTTGCCAGAGGAATCATCAGATCAGAGTTGCTGTCCCACTGTATTGTTTCCGGATCAAATTTAAATTGCTGTATGAAACTGTTTTTGTCGGGAGCAATAAATTCAAGCCAGCCGAGATATCCCTGGTGGAAGAAAACAATAAAAACATTTTTTCCGGTTGCATTTTCAGTAGCATAGCCCATACCAAGGTAAGGCCTGTCGTACGTGGAGATATAAGATGTCTTATAATTTTTCAAATTACTGTAACGCGGCGCCACTAAAATATTCCATGTAGCATTTGTTAATGGTGCGGGATCAGCCGGGAAAATTGTTCCTTCTTTTGGATAATGCAAAAGTACTTTCATGTTTCCTTTTGTTACCTCCACCCAATCTTCCTTTACAATGCTTGTCCAGCCATCATCAAAATTGGTAGTGGTAAAAGCAAAACCTGAATTTTTAACAGAAGGATTTGTTTGAGTAGTTGCTTGCTTTACCGTTTCCTTTTGTATTTCTTCTGAAATTACCTGGTCGCCTCCCGGCAATTTAATTGGGGTAAATGTGCCCGGGGGGCCATAGGTGTATGTATTCCCATTGTTAAACCTACCGTCTCTTTCGGTTTGCTTGTCCGTTTGTAACAACAGGTTGTTATCAACAATACTAAACTGATACGTTACTTTTTCCAACGGTCTTTTTTGAGATGATTTCAACTGGTTCCAGTTGTCTGCACCATTTTTTTTACTCCATGCTTCTATTACACTAGTTTTTGGCGTCAGGGTGATTGCGTTTCCGCTGATGGAAAAACTACCACTTTCTTTTATTAAATAAGTTTCGGAAGATTTCTCATCATACGTTTTGGCTGCAAAACTGTAACTGCCGTCTGCGTTGAATGTGTATTGTTGCTTGTTGTAACTGTAATTGCCAAGCCTGTTGTTTATCTGGCTTACGGTGTTTGATTTTCCCCATGAGCCAACAACCGGTATGTTTCCAATATTTGGCTGTTGCGTGTTTACTTCCGGTTTCTTCAGATCAATACTCCCGACAAAATCTTGTATGGCCTCGAGATATGTTCGCGTATTTGTTGTAGCTATGATGCTTGTACAACGATCGTACCCACTGAATGTGGTTAGCAATACGGCCGCCGGTTGATTGTTGAATGTAAATCTGCCGGATGCACTCTTTATTTTCCAGCCATCTGCTTCCTGTGTTTCTGTTGCCTGCATTGTATCGCTGATACTATACTGCTTAACTGCTGT
>JAGIAB010000195.1:6201-9944 GCA_017745135.1 Flavisolibacter sp. | reverse complement strand
ATGCAAAGCTACTACGGCACCATGCCCCGCTCCATTGCGTTAGGGTAAGAAATGGCATTGATAATTGTCAATGAAAACTGTTGAGATAGATCAACTTATTTGCGAGTCGTAATTTTCTTTCTTACACGGCTTAAGGTTTCCGGTGTTAAGCCCATGTAGGATGCGATCATGTGTTGAGGCACCCGCTGAACAATGTGCGGATAAATCGAAGTAAAGCCTTCATACCTTTCTTCCAGCGAAAGACTGATAATGGAAGTCAGTCGTCTCTGCAGGGCCAGATAAGCTCCTGTAATTTGCAGCCGTATCCAGGTTTCGTATTTAGGCAGCGTTTTTAATAATTCTTCGTGTGCATTTTTGCTGATTAGAATGAGTTCGCAATTTTCAATCGCATCAATGGTATAAGTAGCTGGTTCGGCCGTTAAGAAACTATATAGGTCGGAGATGAGCCAGCCTTCCAATGCAAATTGAATGATACGTTCTGTGCCCCTTTCATCAATAGTGTACGATCTCAATACTCCTTTTTCCACAAAGGCAACGAATTTGCATACATCTCCTTCCTGAAGAAGATATTGTTTTTTACGCAACTTTTTTGGAGTGAGATGTTTTTTGATTACAGCCAGGTCTTCCTCGCTGAAATCGACTTTACTCTTAAGGGTTTGAAAAAACACTTCGTACATCGGCCTCAAATTAGATCAATTCCGCAAAATGAGAAGCGCAAAATTTATTCATTATTTTTTAATGCAGTTCTTTGTAGCCGCATTAAAAGATCACGGAAAGGATCAACGGTAATTGACAAGAGTGAGTTCATATTGATAAATGATGAATAGAGTTGTTTTCATCTATTCCTTTAACAGCCTCTTTACACAAATCTTCAGAATTGCTTCAGAAGCCCATGGTAAGATTGCATACATAAAAAATCAGTAACCATGACAGTAAAACAATCATTAGCTGCAATACTGGTGGTGGCTGCCACCTCGGTTGGAAGCATCTGGGGATTTAGCCAATACCAGCAAAGGCAATCAGACACAAGTACTATTGAGAGTAATTTATTTAAACCGGTGAGTTATACCGGCAATCCTACAGCAGATGGACCCGCCGTGGATTTTGAAAAAGCGGCAACAAAATCGGTGCCTGCTGTTGTTCACATCAAAACGCTTACAAAACCTAAACAAACCACTTCCCGAGACATGCAGGACAATCCCTTCCGCGATTTTTTTGGTGATGGGTTTGACGACTTTTTTGGTGGAAGAGGCAATATGGTACCTCAGGTGCAAAGGGCTTCTGGCTCCGGAGTTATTGTGAGTGCAGATGGGTATATTGTTACCAACAATCACGTTGTTGATGGCGCCGATGAGTTCACCATAACATTAAGCAATAACAAAACATACAAAGGCAAATTGATTGGTAAGGATCCAAGCAGTGATCTGGCCATAGTGAAGATTGATGCGAACAACCTTCCTTTCATAAATTTTGCAAACTCCGATGAAGTGCATTTAGGACAATGGGTGTTAGCGATTGGATATCCTTTGAATTTGGATGCAACAGTGACTTCAGGTATTGTTAGTGCCAAATCAAGAAGTCTTGGTATCAACAGCCGTCAAAGCAAAGCACCATTGGAAGCATTCATTCAAACCGATGCTGCTATCAATCCTGGTAACAGTGGTGGTGCCCTGGTAAATCTTAATGGTGATTTAATTGGCATTAACAGTGCCATTGCATCTCCCACAGGTTCTTATGCAGGTTATGGTTATGCTATTCCATCGAACATGGTTAAGAAAATTGCCGCCGACATTATTAAATACGGAAGTGCGAAAAGAGCTTACCTGGGTATTATGTACGGCGCCGACCGAATGAGTGATGAAGACCGTGCCAAGAACAATATCAAAGATGGTGATGGTGTGTATGTAATGGATGTAGCAAAGAATAGCGCTGCAGAAGAAGCCGGTATTCAAAAAGGCGACTTCATTACCAAGATCAACGGAGCATCAATTGCTACCGGAACGCAAATGATCGAAAGGATCGCAACCATGCGTCCCGGGGATAAAGTGAACATTACTTTCCAGCACAATGGTGTTGAAAAGAATGCAACTGTTACGTTGAAAGGAGAAGCCGGAACATATGCAAGTGTTCAGCAACAAGCTGTCAACCAGTTAGGCGCTTCTTTTGAAAGTCTTGACAGGCAACAAGCTTTATCACTTGGAATTGCAGGTGGAGTAGTAGTAAAGAATTTACAACAAGGTGTATTAACTGAACAAACAAGAATTCAGGAAGGATTTATTATTACGAAGGTCAACAATCAAAGAGTAACCAGTGTAGATGGTTTGAAACAGGCGTTGGCAAATGCAGGTAACAGTGTTATTATCAGCGGTATTTATCCTGATCAGCCTCAAAGAGAATATCAATATGCACTGAACGATCTTCAATAAGTTTTTTATCCTCGTTTCATAATGATTGTCAGTTTGGTTTAATAAGGCCCTGCTCAACAGCGGGGCTTTATTTTTGAAGATAGATTCAGAACTTAGTTATTATTCTTTTGGTATGAAGATCCTCATCATAGAAGACGAACCGGAATTGCAGCAGTCCATTCAAAAATATTTGGAATACCAGGGTTTTGTTTGCGAAGCTGTGAATGATTTTCCGGGCGGCTTGGAAAAAATCCGGCAATACGATTATGATTGCGTGGTAGTGGACATCAATCTTCCCAATGGAAGTGGATTGGATATTGTAAAGATGTTGAAGGAAATTGGTTCCAAATCAGGGATCATTATCATTTCAGCAAGAAATGCTCTGGAAGATAAGCTTGCCGGTTTGGAATTGGGGTCGGACGATTATCTTACCAAACCTTTTCATCTTTCCGAATTGAATGCACGTATTCATGCCATTATCCGCCGACGCAATTTTGGTGGGAATAAAATCATTTCTTTCAACGAAATCAGGCTCGATCCTGAAGCACAAACTGTAACCGTAGAAGACAAACCGGTTGAGTTGACTGAAAAGGAATACGGTCTATTGGAATATTTTATTGCCAATCGTGGACGTGTATTAACCAAGGCTGCAATCGCCGCACATGTATGGGGCGATGAGTATGAAAAGGTGAGTCAATATGATTTTATGTACACGCACATCAAAAATTTGCGAAGAAAAATGATTGAGGCTGGGGCAGGGGATTATATCAAAACAGTGCATAGAGTAGGCTATCGTTTTACGGATGCTGGTTAAGTTAAAACAAATGAGTTGACATGAGATTACTTACAAAAACGACTTTGTACTTCCTGGCGGCCATGATGGTTTTGCTAGGCATTGCAGGTTTTTTGATATTCGCACAACTCAATAAGCAAATCAATGAAAGGGCAGACAAAGAATTGTTGTACGAAGAACTGCAGTGGGTAAATTACCTTGAAGCTGCTACCTTCAATGGAAGCCGTTTCGTTTTGCAGACAGGAGAGCTTTTGATTTTTCCTACCGATAAACCGGTAACTGAATCGCCGCAACTTTCTACAGTTTATAGCAATAAACTTCGGGATAACACACAAATTCCTTTCCGTCAATTGAATGATGTGATCAATATTAACGGTATCAATTACCAGATCGTCATTCGGAAATCGCAGGAACAAAAACTGGCATTGGTCACCAGCATTTTTACCATACTGGCCATCGTTTTAATAGCCCTGCTTATAGCCACTCTTGTTTTCAACTGGATCATCAGCAAAAGATTGTGGCAACCTTTTCAAACTTCGTTGAGC
>JAGIAB010000195.1:0-6096 GCA_017745135.1 Flavisolibacter sp. | reverse complement strand
CTGAATGCATCACTGAATGCGATGGCGCGTAAAATTCACAGCGACTATGTAACCATGAAAGAGTTTACAGAAGATGCCGCACACGAAATGCAAACGCCGCTTGCTGTTGCGCAAACTAAACTGGAACTATTGCTGCAGGACACCAACCTGGATGCATCGCAAACAGAAGCTATTGTACAGGCAACAGAGGCCCTGAGTCGTTTGAATAAACTGAATCAATCTTTATTATTACTTGCAAAAATTGAAAACCAGCAATACGAGGCGGTCGATACCATTAACCTCGTGAGGACAACTCAAAAATACCTGCGTCTCTTTGATGAGATCATCAAAGAAAAACAGCTTTCTGTTGAAACAAATTATGGTGAAAGCTTTGAGGTAAAGATCCATCCTTTTCTTGCTGATTCACTAATCAGCAATCTTATAGCCAATGCCATTAAGTATAATTATAACAACGGGAAATTGAAGATCTCTGTCGCCAATGGTGGGTATTGCATCAGCAATACGTCTGAACTTGGTGCACTTGACCCGCAAAAGCTTTTCAAACGTTTTGGCGGTACTGCCACTATCAAAAATGTTTCAACAGGATTAGGACTTGCTATAGTAAAAAGAATCGGGGATACACATGGCCTGTCCGTTGTTTACCTTTTTTCGGATGAGATGCATTCGTTTTGTCTGAATAAGATTTCGTGATTGGAGAATGTGTCACGCAGAGGACGCAGAGAAAAATGTGTCGTTTGTACTTCTTACGGATAACATTTTGCGCAGACACAAAATCTAACAATTTAAAAGATCTCTCTGCGTGAAATTTATCTCCTCTTAATTAATAAATCTCCAATAAGACTTCCTCATTCAATTTTATAATGATGAAAGAACAGTAAAGCACAGTGGCAAAATTTTAACGATAATATGATAAATCTCAACGGTAATATGAGAAATCTCCCTTTTCTTTGAATTTTTGGATTTTATGATTCGGTTTTCAAAAAATTTACTGGAAGTGCCGAAAGAAAATTAGAAAAATGGATCTAAAATCCTAAAAAGGAGTTCGGCCAGCTCCTCTTAAGATTTATAACAAATAAATCTAACCGTTCGTTGAGAAAACATTTTAGAACTATAAGCATTATGAAGAGACTCAAATTTGGCTTAACAAGGCAGCAAGTTGTTTTATTGTTTGCAGCAATATTTTTACTATCTGCAACAAGGGTAAGGGCACAGAATAGCCCCGTGCAAAAAAATAAATCGGAAAAAAAGTTTGTCCACAAAGGTGCAGGTAATCCCTATCTACCGCTTTGGGAGCATTTGCCTGATGGCGAGCCTCGTGTTTTTGAAGATCCTGATAATCCTGGAAAATACCGTGCTTACATCATTGGATCGCATGATTTGAGAGTTAATAGCTATTGCGGGCCGGACATCAGGGCCTGGTCTGCGCCGGTAGAGGACTTATCCAGTTGGCGTGATGAAGGTCCCATTTTTACATACGAGATCGATGGACAATGGGACGTAATGTATGCGCCGGACCTGGTAGAGGTGAAAAGAAAAGATGGTACCAAGGAGTATTATCTGTATCCGCACAGCCGTGGACCTAACAGGGAAGCAATGGTATGTAAAGGCAGCCGCCCCGACGGACCTTTTACTCCCATTAATTTAACTGAAGATGGAAAACGTACTATTCCCGGTAGTATTTTAGGATTTGATCCGGCTATATACATCGAATACATTACCGATCCAAAAGATCCTGATTATGAAATCGGTTTCAGGGCATATGGATTTTGGGGATTTCAAAGGTCTTCAGCGGCGCAGTTGGACCAGAAAACTATGTATTCGCTCAGGCCCGGAACCCAGGTTATTAGTTACCTTCTACCCGCCAGTTCAAGATATGGAGTGATAAGGGAACCGGCAGGCACTCAATATCCTCAAATCTATCCGAACGAGGATTTAGGAACATTTAATTTTTTTGAAGCCTCCTCAATACGTAAAGTGGGCAATAAATATGTTACCGTTTTTAGCGGATACTCCGGTCCTGAATATGGCGTTGGTAGTTCCAACTCCACTTTGCGTTACGCATATGGAGATTCACCCTTAGGACCATGGAAAAGCGGTGGCGTTGTAGTGGATTCACGTGCGCCGGTGCTGAACCAGGACGGCAGTGCATTGCAAACTACGAATGGTGGGCATAACACGCATGGTAGTATTGAATTGATCAACGGTCAGTGGTATGTGTTTTATCACAGGCCTCCCAGGGGATTTGGATTTGCACGCCAGGCTGTGGTAGCTCCGGTTGCCGTTAAATGGGATGAAAAACCGGTATCAGAAGGCGGTACTGTTTCCATCACGGGCTATGATCCATACGCACCGGATGGTATTTGGACTGCAAAAGACAACCAGGGAAGAGAATATAAAGGTGCAGAGGTGACTTCAGAAGGTTTTCATATTTATGGTCTCGATCCTTACCAATATTATTCTGCAGGATATGCCTCTTATCTTTCCGATATCAGGCTTCAACAGGATTCCTGGGATATATGGGATAATCACATGCCCGTTGGTACTGTGAAGAATGGCAACATTATCGGATATAAATATTTCGGTTTTGGCGGGCTTAAGAAAGATCAAAAAGGATTGAAAGCTTTTAAGGGAACTAAGAAAAAAAACAAAACAGCGTTCAATCTTTTCCTCACACCAAAAACTGAAAAAAGCTTTAAGGTGAACGTTTGGTTGGACGGACCATGGGACAATGCTGCATGGAACGGGAAAAAAATCGGTGAGATCGTTGTTCCTGCCAATTCAAAACAGGACGTAACGAAATTCACTATAGACGTTTCTAAGTTTGTTGACCGTCTGGATAAAAAGCATGCTATTTTCCTTGTTGCTGAAGGTGCTGAATCGGATGGACTTTTTGATTTGATCGGGCTTGGATTCAGTTCGAAGAAAAAGAAAATTGAACGTCACGTGCCACCAGCAGTAAGTATTGCTGTAAATGGAAAGGCCATCGATTTACCGGCTACTCCTGTTCGATCTACTAATGCCAATGGTATTGTGGGTTACGATATTTACCAGGCAACCTATAAAGTTCCCGCCGGTACTACAGGAATACCTACCGTAACCGCTTCTTCCGATAATTCGAAAGTAAAGGTGAGTGTTAAGCAGGCGGAGTCATTATCCGGAACCGCTGTTGTGGAATTTGATTATAATGGTATTGTCAAAACATACCGGGTTGTGTATACCAAGGAATAAGATGTGAGCTTGTAAATTTCGAGCTTACTAAATTGCTACATGTTGTTTGTTGTTAAAACAATCTGCATGTAGCAATTTTTTTTTGACCTTTCTTCAAGACTGGCCATCGGAGGTCGTTGTCTTTAATTATAGAAAAGTGATTAGGGCAACATGCACCGCCACTGCATGAAAATGTCGATTTGCACAATTGGTAAATTATCGTTTGTACTATATTTTAATCATTTTTTGCCATAGTACCCAGGACGGTTTGGTTACCTTTATAAGTTAGCATCTCCTCAATAGAAAAATTATTTTTTATCGCCATGAATAGACTAAAATTTCTGTCAATTGCAGTGCTGGTAATGGCAGCATTCAATGATGCTTCCAGCCAGGATTTGAAACTGAATGATCTTGAGTATTTCGAGACGCAAGGTGTCAATGTTCTTGTGTACAGTAACCTTTTTACAGGAGGTTTTAATGATGAGAAGAACGCCGGAATAGAATTGATTCATCACGGCGTTAGAACAGCGCAAGGTGGTGCTGTACGACTTTCCAGTACTCCCGAGCAGTGGGATTTGGTACCTGCGGTATCCAACCGGAAAGTTGACCGTGCCTCTAAAACCATTGAGGTTTTGTTAAGCTATAAAGATTACGATTTCGATTCGCGGGTGGTGGTTACTCCTAAGGGTAAAGGCGTTGAGATCTCTGTTTACCTTGATAAACCCGTTCCTAAAACATTGGAAGGGAAAGCCGGATTTAATCTGGAGTTTCTGCCTTCACAATATTGGGGAAAGACTTATTTGATGGATGGACGTATCAATCGATTCCCACGCTATGCAGTAAGTACTACCACAACAAAACCGAACAGTGAAAAAATTAAACAATTCAAGGGATATGTAACTTCTGATGACAGAGGTACCGGCAGATTTATTGATCCGCTTCCTCTCGAAACCGGCCGCAACTTTCTTTTGGCACCCGACGAAGCCGGACGTTTAGTGAAAATCACTTCGCCTGATGCCGATCTTATGCTCTACGACGGCCGTATGTTGGCACAAAACGGATGGTTTGTCGTTCGCAGTTTGCTGCCGGCAGGTAAAACAGGCAAGGTGCTAACATGGACCGTTGAACCAAACGCCATCAAAGGTTGGATACGGGAACCAAATATCGGGTTCTCCCAGGTGGGCTACATTCCTTCTCAACCAAAAGTTTCTGTTATTGAACTTGACAAAAAAGACAAACCGCTCGCTAAAGCATCGTTGTATAAAATAGACGACAACGGCAATGCTAAACAAGTATTCAGTGGCAATATCATTCCCTGGGGCAACTATTTTAAATACAACTATGTAAAATTCGATTTCTCTTCAGTTAAAACTCCGGGCATATACTATATACAGTATGGCAAGTTTAAAACAAACAACTTCTTAATTGAAAATAACGTTTACGATAAAATTACCGATGCTACCAGCGATGTATGGATTCCCATCCACATGAATCATATGTTTGTAAACGAGGCGTACAGGGTATGGCATGGTGAGCCTTTCAAAGAAGGTTATCTCCAGGCGCCGCCAAACACCGATCACTTCGATCTTCATAGCCAGGGGCCAACAACCGATACCAAGTATAAAGCACTGGAAAAAATCCCGGGATTAAACGTAGGCGGTTTTTTCGATGCAGGAGATTTTGATATCGAGACCGGTTCAAACATTAGCGTGGTGCAGAACTTTGTTCAAACATGGGAATATTTCAAACCCTTACGCGATCAGACTTTTGTTAGTCAGCAGCAACGTTATGTGGATCTTCACCGGCCCGATGGAACGCCGGATATATTACAGTTCATCGAACATGGAACATTGAACCTGCTGGCACAAGCAGAGAATATCGGCCACATGGCACAAACACTTTCCAACTCTGTTTTGGATAATTATCATCACCTCGGCGATGCAGTTTCCATAACAGATGGCCTTCCTTACAATCCGGCTCTCGGTCCTTATGAAATTGCTGCTGATGGTCGCTCAAGTGGAGTTAAGGATAATATGTGGGCATTTACAAGCCGTAATCCCAACCTCGATCTGCAGGCAGCAACCATGTTTGCCGCCGTCAGCCGCGTGTTGAAGGGTTATAACGATGATCTTGCGGCAAGAGCCTTGCAGCAATCAAAAAGACTTTTGAAAGAGGCAACAGATTTACTCGCTAACAGGAGGCAGGATAGCCTGGGCAGGGGCAGGGCAGGCGATATTGGCACCAACCTTCAACTGTACATTTCAACTGGTGAGCAACAATACCTCGATAAGTTTCAACAACTGTTGTGGCCTGCACTTGACCGTAATGTTAATTTCATTCTTCTTACAGCGTTAGATGCCATACCACACCTGGATGCATCGTACAAGGAAAAACTACGGCCTTATGTTGTAAAGTACAATGATTACATCAAGAGTTTGGAAAAAGATAATCCGTACGGAGTACCTATCGGCCTTGGTAACTGGGCAGGTAACGGAGGCATTCAAAATTTTGGCACCACCATTTGCTTTGCCAATAAATATTTCCCAGATATTGTCGACGGCAGCCATGCTTTCAAAGTTGCTAGCTGGTTATTCGGTTGTCATCCATATCACAATTATTCGTTTGTGGCAGCAGTGGGTGCTGCTCGTCCAAAAGCAGTGTTTTATGGAAACAACCGGGCCGACTTTGCAGCCATTCCGGGCAATGTGGCTCCGGGTGTATTGTTCAGAAAACCCGACCATTTTGAGAACTACGACGACTGGCCGTTTTTGTGGGGACAAAACGAAGGAACGATTGCAGGAAATACGGGTTATTTAATTTTTGGATCAGCATTTAAGAATTTGGTGAAATAAACAGTTTGTTTTGAACAGGTTTGAATCAGCCACCAAT
>JAGIAB010000194.1 GCA_017745135.1 Flavisolibacter sp. | reverse complement strand
AACCTAATGTTTGGACACTTGAACTTTTTGATGGTGGCAGAAATTCCGAGTTCAGATTTATTGTTCCTGATAGAATTATGCGAATGTGGAAGGATTACAGTTTAGATAGAAATGTTGCTATTGATTTAAAAGAAAGATTTTTCTCTCGAATTTTCATATTCACAAGGCAGCAAGAGCAAGGACAGCTTCCGTTTGTCGTAGTCAATATAGATCGGGAATGGCTCGATACGATTCGAGAAGGATAGGAATAAAAGCATTGGCTAACCTCGACAAATGAGTAAGCATGTTTTTTAAACACGGCAGTTATATTGGAAGATTAATTTTCTCACAATAACTCACCTCAGAACTAAAAAGATAAAAGTAATTCAATTGAAATGTCTAAAACTCAAGGTAGACTATCAGAGAAACAATCAAAAAAACATCATTACATCCCCCAGTTCTATTTGAAAGGATTCACTGACAAAGACAGCAGCTACTATGTTTTTGACAAACGTGCCAATAAGTGCTGGAAAAGTAGTCCCGAAAATTCATTTGCTGAAAATCACCGGAATACGGGAGAGATAAAACATCAAGTCACGGGTGAAATAGGTAGATCGGACATTCCTGAAATCATGTTGGCTCACTTTGACAATAGAACTGCTCCCATAATAGAGTTGATTCGAAATTCGAAACCGCAAGACCATGTACTAACTCCTGAAAGGCTTTACATTTTGCGATTTTTTATTTTTTCACTGTTTTGGCGTTCACCGGCAAACGATGAACTCAGAGAAGAAATCATTGAAAAGTATCCACTGCCAAAACTGGGGCTTCGCTATGTAGATGCTGCAGGCAAACCGAATCCGGAATTCGAACAATTAATGAAAGAAATTGATCTATTCACGAAGCTTTACCCAGCAATTTTGCCACTAGTTTCATTTCAAAAGAAATATGCAAGGAACAATGATAACGAATGGAAGATTTATTATCGCAAGGAGGAGTTCCATGTCGTAACTGATAACCCAATATTACACTCAGGATTTAGAGATTTTTCAAGCCTGCATGAGGAATTGATATTTCCAATTTCGTCTAAAGTTCTTTTGGTGTCCACAAAAAAATACAAGCCACATATACTGGCTCCATTGTTCACTTTGAATGTAGATCTGCTTTTGTTCCACAAATCAGGTAGATATGTCGCCAGTTGTAACAGGGATTATCTTATGTTTCTGGCCGATCAATCAAAACAGTTTCTTTCAAAGCCAGGGTGGGAGCACAAATTACAAGAGCAAATTTTCAACGCTTTTTATTAAGCCCACCTAAAAATTTTATCCATCTGTTTGCACTTCTTCGCGCCTCAATTCCATGCATTTTCACTAAATTTATCCACGATTGCTCAATGACTGCCGAACACAAAATACTACCCAATGAGCGGGAACTCTTTGCCCGTATAGCCACCGGGGATCAGCAGGCCTTCACACAAATCTTCTATCATTACACGCAGCGCATTTACAATTACATCTTTGCCAAAACCAAATCAAACGACCTCACCGAAGAAATAGTGCAGGAAGTATTCATAAAGCTGTGGAACAAGCGGGAAGAATTAGCAGCCATACAGAACTATGAAGCTTTTATCATCACCATGGCTACAAACAAAACCTACGATTTCCTGCGGAAAATGGCCAGTGAAGAAAACATAAAACGACAGGCTTGGGCTTCCGTTCAATCGTACTCCAACATCACCGAAGAAACATTGGATTTTCACGAAAGCCGGGAATTATTACATGAAGCTGTCGGGCAATTACCACCGCAGCGAAAGAAGGTTTTTTTGCTGAGCAGGCAACAAGGGCTCTCGCACCAGGAAATCGCAGAGCAATTAGATCTTTCTCCTAAAACGGTGAACAACCATCTCACTGAAGCCTTGCGTTTCATAAAGGAATATCTAAGAAATACACCGGGTGCATCTCTTACATTGCTAATGATCTTGCTTCGCATAAAAGGATAGTGTCTCACTGATCGCGACAATCCCGGGCGATCTATAGAACAACTCAACTCAATAATGTTCACAAATCACAATCATCCTACCGGGAGGGATAGGAGGGTGAGGCTAATACTTGTGCACTTTCTTAAACATCTCCATTAGTAAGTCCTTCACCGAATCTTTACTGCTTCTGTCTGCCTCATAAAATTTCTTGCGCATGCTTTCAACGGAAATATTTTCTATTTTATCCGTTCTCATAAAAAGAGCAACACATTTCAGCACTGCTGTCTTGTTATCATTAATAATAACACCAGCGTCCATGGCAGCCCTGATGAGCAAGGCCAGTTGCGATACCGAAATATTCAGCCTTATTTTCTCAAACCCGAATTCTTCACTGTTTACTGGTAACGCTTCCCCTTTTAAAAGCAGTGCTAGGTCCTGTAGCAAGGCTTGCTTAAAATGAAGCAGTTCTTCCTTCGTTAACAGTTCAACTAACATAGTGATGGCATAAGAGGAAAAAGATCTCCCCATTTCAACACCATATCATCCATCCAATTACAGTGAAATGAGGAGAATGTAAAAATGGTGGCGGCGAATCCAAATAATATGTGCAAAATGGATTAAGACGAGTGTAATCAGGATTAAATTTTATAACCAATACTTAGTAATACTAAGTGGGTTATATTTGTAAATCAGATTGGTTTCTCAGGCAGAAAATCGTGAATGCTGCATTTGAAGATTTTGGCAAGCTGATTGACATGTTGAAGATTATATTTGGTTGGATGTTTCGGGCTTTCTACCTGTCCGATAAAACCGGCAGACATCCCCAATTCATCAGCCAGATAGAATTGAGACCAGCCTTTGGCCAATCGCTTTTCTTTAACCTTATTAATAACGTAGAGATCAATTTTTGACTTCATGGTCACTTAGCAAATGCTAAGTTGCCGGTATTACATGCTCATGCTACTTAGTGAACACTAAGTGTTTATATGAATAAGAAACTTGCAAAAGATTTACTTTCTAAAATTGATGATAGCTTACTTTCACAAGAAAGCTCTCAATTACTATTTCTCTATTTGAAGGAAAACTACCCACAGAAGAAAATTGCCAAAACAATGCATATTCCAATTTCATGTGCTAAACAAAAAATAGGCAAAGCAATGCTTGAATTAAGAAAGGTATCTCAAGACAAACAATACATTATTGCAAGGAAAATACTTTACGGAAACTAACCCAAACATCTTCCAGGTACCGAGGATAACAAGTATTAACGAAGAATATAAATTACGTAGCCTGCAGCCTTATCAGAACAGAGGGTCGTTCTCATTAGTTCATACGCTCCCTAAGGCCTTCAACTATTGGCATACTTAGATCTACTCCAACTTTTTACTTTTTCTTAAATAGGCTGCAGTATAATTAAAATGCTTTTTAAAAGCTTTATTGAAGTTAGATTCATATTCATAACCCAGCATGTATGCAATTTCTTCCACTGATAGATTGGTTTCTAATAATAACTGCCTGGCCTTCTCCATTCTTTGTCCATGCATAAAATCAAAAACAGTGGTCCCAAATAAATGCTTGAACCCTTTCTTCAGCTTAAAATCATTGATCCCCACCTTCCTCGATAATTGTATTATGGACAGCGGGTTCTCAAAATCTTTGATCACCAGCTCTCTTGCATCGTGAAGCCTTGCTTTATCATAAACACTCAGTTTAATAGGAGCTGCGGGATCTTGCTCCGATAAGTGGTCTAACACATTCAGCAAAAGCTCCAAAACCTTCGACTCAATATAAAGAGCGGCACTTCCATTCTTAAAAGGACACTTCATAATTTGATGCACAATAGTGATCATTTCCGGTGTGAGAAAACGGTCTGTTTTTGAAATAGAGCCAGGCTTTTTCCTGGTTGCTTTTGATAGTAGTCGGTCTAAGGCTGGAAAATGTGGAGATAATCGTTCCAGGAATCCAATAGTAAAATGAATGTCGAACGTATGATAACAAGTGTTCTTTTTGAAAAGGGCTTCATTGGATAGGAAAGGCAAATAACTGAGATTATATTGGTAGGGCTTGATCAAACCGCTTCCAATCCCGTCCCACTTGGTTTCAAATCCTTTGGCAAACTGCATATGCAGTTCGAAAGTTTCAACATCTAACCTTCCGGATAATTTTGTTTGATGTTTGATATCATAAATACTGCACCAGATATCAAATCCATTCCCTCTGTAATGCCTGAACAATGCTTCACCAAACGGAGCAACCATTTCAATGGCAGAATGATCGGGTAAAAAGAATCCTTCGTATCTGGTAGCAGTCTGGATCAGTTGGTATTCGTTGCCGCCAGGCGCTGAAATTTTTAATTCCATAGATGATTAATTGTATGAGATCTTAGGTTAGCAATACACGCCATGCATCAATTTTTATCTGGTAAATAACTCCATCTTACAATTATCCTTATTGAACATATTTGAATCCCTTTATCACTCATTCAGGAGCGCATCACAGGTATAGGTTTGCGACATACCAAGTCACCACATCATGAATACTGCAACACCTTCTCAAAAGCTTTTTTGCAAACCCCAGGACCTGGAACATGCACTTTATTTCGACCAATTAGAAACTAAAGACACCATCAGGGTCAGGTCACTCGACCTTGAAAACGATCTTTCTACAATTCACCGGTGGGTTAACCATCCCAAAGCAAAACGGTTCTGGCAAATGGACGGTTCCTTCGAAGAACTTTTACAGGCCTATACAGCGCTGCTCGGCTATTCCTATGCGCATTCCTTTGTCGGTCTTTATAACGACCATTTAATTTGTCAGGCAGACATTTATTTGGTCGGTTGCGACGAAGTGTGTAAGCACATTGACGCCGGCCTTGATCAATGCGGCATCCATTTCATTATGGCGCCGGCACACCAGCCAATCAAAGGATTGAGTCGTATTTTCTTTTCTGCTTTTTTGAAATATTATTTCTCATTTCCTGGTGCATGGATCATGTTCGGTGAGCCCGATTCTGCAAATGAACCGGCAAACAAGCTGGTTTTAGATACCGGCTTCGAATTCATCAAACAGATACAGCTTTCTTACAAACAGGCCAACCTGTATCAACTAACTCGTTCTCGCTTTTTTGAGTTTCAATCTCTCTAACGCTTAAATCTTCTTATGCCACGCCTTTTATCAATTGACCTTGCAAAAGGTTTCACCGTTCTTTTTATTCCTGCCATTCATGTCATCATGCTTTACAGCAACAATGATGTTCATGATAGCATATTCTCATTGCCTTTCCGCTTTATTGCCGAATGGCCCGGTGCGCAATTACTCATGTTCCTCATGGGTATGGGCTTTTCATTTTCAAAACGGCCTGCATCACATCGCATCAAAAGAGCTACAATGATTTTGATCACGGGTTATTTGCTCAACCTGCTCAAGTTTTTATGGCTCTATTGGCTTGGCTGGCTTCCTGTGAACCTCGTTACTGATCTGAAATTTTCACATAGCGGGTCAACAGCTTTAAATCTTTTTTTGATAGGAGACATCCTGCAGTTTGCAGCCATTGCATTATTCATCATGATGGTAATAAAACGATTCAGGTATCATGCCGCAATTGCAATTTCTATCGCTTATCTCATCGTTGTCGCCTCTCCCTTAGCTTGGGATTGGCATCATAGCAATATTGTAATAGACCATTGGCTGCACCTGGTTGGCGGTAGAACCCCCGATGCTTTCTTTCCTTTGGTTCCCTGGCTCATGTATCCCTTGATTGGCCTGGCCATTGGCAGCTATTTCCAATCTCCCCTTAGCTCGGTCAAGCCAATAGCATGCAGTGGAGCATTTCTTTTGATAGCTGGCTATGGTATGCAATTGCTGCCATTACACTTTCCAAACACTTTGTTCTGGAGAACCTATCCCGACAAAACAATAATGCATTTAGGCTTCGTAATGTTTTGGGTGAGTTTATGGTTTTGGATGGAGCCGCATGCAAAAAAGTACAGCAAAAATTATTTTGTGAGAATGCTGTCATTTTGCAGTCGCCACATCACGGCCATTTACCTCCTGCAGTGGATGGTAATCTTCTGGATGCTTCCCTTATTCGGTTACCACAACCTTGGTATAGTTGAAACGATGACAACTATTCCATTTATTTACTTTATCGTTTTTATTCCTGTATACATCTATCACAAATTTGGCTTACGGAAATAGGCCCCTTAAAATCATTAACCACAATTGTG
>JAGIAB010000193.1 GCA_017745135.1 Flavisolibacter sp. | reverse complement strand
CATAAACATATTGCGTGTGGCCAATGTTATTGGCGCCAAACGAAAATATTTCCGGTAATCACCCAATACAGAACTCATGTTAACCACGCCTGCATATTGTCCTACTTCGAGACGATACCGGCTTCCACCCAAAGGAGATGCTACACCGAAATAAGAATTATCACCAACAAATGCTGTATATACCTGTGCCAGGTTAAATCCACCTGGTACCGGTTGCCTTTCTTTTTTTGATCCATAATAAACAGACCCGGAAGGATCATAATAATCTGTATATCGATCCAGCCGATAATAGTAGCGGGAAAAGGATGCACCAACTTCTATTCGTCGCACAGTAGAAAATGGATATGCAGCATACAAAGAAAACTGGTCCTGGAAAGTTCTGAGCAGATCGATCGATGAATTCAAAGCTGCTAAACTATCACCTTGTTTTGTTACCAATGTATCATAGAATAAATGTTGTGCGCCTGACAAATAAGGAACATGCGAAACCGATGCACCCCAATTGAAACGGTGCTTTTGATTGAGATAAGCAAACTGTCCGGCTACATCAACAATTTCTCCATTTAAAGAAACAGCACCAAACAATTGATGATTGCCAAGAATATCGCTGAAAATGCCATTTACTCCGCCTGCCAAACCACTGCCGTATACGCCGCCGGTTTGAAATCCAATACCGCCTGTATTCCCTAAATAATCCAATTCAAATTTGGGTTTGTACGGAACTTCTGTAGATTTGGTTTGAGCTGCTGTTAAGGGAAACGGATGTTCCATATTTTTTTGAACCAGGTCAACACCATGCCTGGTAAATGGAGGCATCATAGCTGCCTGCATATTTACATCGGTAGCATTTACCGGCTGCGATAAAAATGCAATACTGGGTGCACTGTAGATGATAAAATCACTGTTGCTGTAATAGCTGTACACAATTTGATCCGTGCTATGCGCAGCCGATATAGCAGGTGCATACATGGTAATACCAGAGATGCCCGTGAACAAATTGGTGCGTTGCAAAATTTCTTTTGTATCAAGATTGTAAGAATACAAATTTCTCAAACCATCCCTGTCGGTAAGAAAATAGAGGGTTTTACTATCCGGGCCAAATACAGGATTGAGATTATTGGCGCCGGGAAAAAATTCCAAATTGGTTATAGCACCTGTTTGTGTATTCAGCAAGGCAATGTTGTGCGAATAATCATGGATGATAGTTGAATTTGCAAGAGCAATTCTATCCGTTGCAAAAGCAATCCATTTCCCATCGGGTGAATACGAAGGAAGAAAATCAGAATAGATATCATTGGTTAATTGCTTCACCGATTTAGTATTGATGTTGAAAGCGTATAAATCGCTTTGTCCATTTACCAAACCTGTTACAACAATTGTTTTTCCATCCGGCGACCATGTTGGATTGCTAAAACCAGTTACTCCCGGAATATCCAATTGCTTTATGATCTTTCCATTATCGCTATTAGCAATGAGCAGACGGTTATGTCCCTTTGCAAAAGCTACAAAAGCCAGTTGTTTACTATCGGGCGACCATGCTACAGATGATTCATAAGAACTGTATTGATCAATATGCGAATTGAAAGCATTGGTAGTAACACAATCAATGATCTTACCTGTTTTTGCATCGGCTAAATACAAATCAAGTGAGAACAAATTCTTCTCCGTCCAGAATGCAATGTATTTTCCGTCAGGACTGATGGAAGGAACAATATTCAACTTGCCGGCATTTTTCCTGGTGATCAAGCTTTGTCCAACAGGTGTGAGTTGCGTGCTTTTTTGATATGGCGCATACGCATCACGTATCGCCTGTTGCCATTGCTTGGAGAATGTTTTTTCATCAATGTGCAACACACGTTTCAATGCATCTTCATAACCTCTTTGAGCAGTGGTTACAAACAGTCTTCTAATCACCGTATCACCATACAAGCCAGTAACATAAGCCCAGAAAGCTTCGCCCCAACGATAAGGGAAATACAGGTCGGGACGGTTGGTAAGATCTTTCAGAGTCGGAAGTTTATTGTTAGCAACGGCACTTCTTAACCACATGGCAGTATTGGCATCGCGGTAACCGGTGGACATGTACTCTGCCATTCCTTCTACCATCCAAAGAGGCAGATTGTTTAATGCGTTTAGCGACAAAGAATCAATAATTAAATGATACTGGAAAGCATGTACCAGTTCATGTCCCAATACATGGTCGGTTTGTGCATTGGATGCCATAAACGGCATGACCACCCTGTTCTTTAAAGCTTCGGTAACACCGCCGGTTCCAACATCAATCTGCCCTTCAATGGCTCTTGTTTGCTGGAACTCTGCATGATGATTATACACCAGCAAGGGATTGCGCACTTTAAAGGTATCTCTCAAAACAGACTGATGCATATTGTACCATTGTTCTGTTAACTGTGTAAACCGGTTTTTAACCGTGTTGTTTTGCAGGTAATTGTAGATTTCAAAATGTGGTGTTTGCGTTACGCGAAAATCAAAGTCCTTATACAGCACTTTATTACGACCAAAATATTGTGCTGAAGCAGTAGTTATTGAAAATGAAAAAAGAACAAACAGGAAAAGAGCCGGTACGTGCAGGTAACGGGATGAATTCATTAGCCTCATAATCCTCGATTTAAAAGTTCTGAAATCTTGCTTACAAATAGCGAACCATTTAGCAGACGGTACTATATAAACGTAAAACCTGGTCAGGCATATATTAAACAATTCTTAAACCTTATTCAATTGACATCTTAGGCTGCCGGCAAAGTCAGGACGAGCTTGTAACCTTTCAACTCCTCAGCTAATCTATACTTCAAAATCACTGCTAATGTTATACATAACCATTGGATTATTCGCACTTGCCGCTATTGTTGGCTTTGTTATTTTGAAGAACTGGTTAACATCTGCTGAAACCAGCCGGACTACAGTTTACCTGCATGGAATTTTTGCTGCAGTTGCACTGATTTTATTAGTTGTGTATGCCCTTCAAAATCCTGCAAACTATCCCAGGGCCAGCATCCTTCTGTTTGTAGTTGGCGCACTTATAGGGTTTTATATGTTTGCCGGGGATCTGAAGAAAAAATTTAGTCCTACCTGGTTGGCCGTTGTTCATGCCTTGTTTGGAGTAGCCGGTTTTTTATTGCTTTTATTTTTTGTTTTCGGGTAAATCAATTTTATGAAAATATTGCGCCATCCATTGCATGTCATGCTCATTCACTTTCCAACGGCCTTGCTGCCCATGGACCTTGTTTTATCGTATTTCTTTTACAGTACCGGAAATGAAAGCTATGGAACTGCGGCTTTTTACTGTTTGATCGGTGGAGTAGGCTTGGGACTGCTTGCTGGCGTAACCGGCTTCATTGATCTTATGATGATCAAAGACCGGACAGCTATGGCTGCTGCACTCATACATGGAGGAATAAATCTGACAGCCATCCTTGTATTCAGTGTCTTTGCCTACAGAAGCTGGAATTTGTATCCGCAGATACAAGTGCCTACCTTAACTGTTCTGATTGTAAAACTGCTTACAGTCGTTTTTATTTTTGTTGGTAATTATTTAGGGGGCAGATTAATTTTTAAACACCATATTGCTATTGAACCATGAGTGAATTACTGATAACAAATACGGAAGATGAAATCATCCATAAAATCCTGGATGGCGAAATCGCTTTGTTTGAAGTCTTAATCCGCCGTTACAATTCCATTCTTTACAAGATTGCCAGGAGCTATGATTTTGACCACGAGACAGCGAAAGATCTTTTACAGGATACACATATCGCCGCTTACCAAAATCTCAAAAATTTCGAAGGCCGTTCATCCTATAAAACATGGATTGCTAAAATCATGGTTAACAAATGCCTTTACAAACTCAGCTACGGCAGCGGCAAATATGAGGTCTTACATCAAATTGTTGACGAAAATTCACAACCTATGTTCGCATCAAAAAAGCAATCAACCGAAGCGAATGTGCTGAACAGGGAACTGTCAAATATTCTTGAAAAGAGCCTGGAAAAAATACCCGTTCATTACCGCACAGTCTTTATTCTAAGAGAGGCAGAAGGATTGAGCATTGCTGAAACAGCAGAGATGCTGAACATTACTCCGGTCAATGTAAAAGTGCGTTTGAACCGGGCTAAAACACTGTTACAAAAAGAGCTGGAGAAATACTATTCAAAAGCACAGCTCTATGACTTCAACTTAATTTATTGCGATAGTGTAGTGAAGAATGTTTTTGATGCTATTCAAAAATCTGTCTGACAAAAAAAAGCTTTGCCGGAAGTCATTTATTACTGACTCTTCATTGCTAAATCCTTCATTAATTCTTGCTCATCTCGATTTCAATTCCTACTTCCTGCTTTAATGGAAGCACAATAATGAATTTTGCACCTTCGCCATCCTTTCCTGTTGCTGCTATTATGCCTTTATGCTTTTCAATGATCTTACGGGTAATAGCCAGGCCAATGCCGGTACCATCGTACTGTTCTTTTGTATGAAGTCTTTGAAAGATCGTAAAGATCTTTTCAGCATACTGGTCATCGAAGCCAATACCATTATCCTTTATTGTGATTCTGCAAAATTCTCCATGCTCATCTCTGTTTGCATCAATAGCACATCGATCTACAATTTCACAGGTAATTTTTATTCTCGGACGTTCATCCTTCCTCGAAAACTTAAGAGCATTACTAATAATGTTTTGAAATACCTGCCGTATCTGCCCGGTGATCGTATCCACCTTTGGAAGATCTTCCACTTCAATGATCGCATGCTTTTCACTGATCACTAATTCAAGGTCGCTCATCACTTCATCTACCAAGCGATTCAAACTTACATTTTCAAACGTACTGTTTATGGATAAACGCGTAAAGGTGAGAAGATCATTAATGAGTTTCGTCATTCGTGCCGAAGCAGTAATGACCCTGTCAAGGTATTCTGCCGCACCGTCCATATTGCCCAGGTAACGGTCTTTAATAAGATTGCTGAAGATATGAATCTTCCGAAGCGGCTCTTTCAAATCATGAGAGGCAACAGAAGCAAACTGCAATAATTCGGTGTTGCTTGCTTCTAATTCTGCATTGGCCTTTTGAAGATCGTTTGTTCTTTCCCTTATTTTCTGTTCCAGTATTTCATTAGCCAATTTCTGATCATGAATGTCGGTGCAGGTACCAAACCATTTTACGATCTCTTTATTTTCATTTCTCAATGGCAAGGCTCTTCCAAGAAACCAGCGGTACTCACCATCAAAGCGTTTCAACCTGTATTCAATTTCATAAGGTTCTCCGGTTTCTAAGGAATGTTTCCAAACCTTCCAGGCTCTTTGCTGATCATCCGGGTGAACCACATCATTCCAACCCTTCCCTTTTGTTTCCTCAAAACTTAACCCGGTGTAATTGTACCAGCCTTTATTATAAAAATCATGATAGCCGTTAGGCCCGGTTGCCCAAACCATCTGAGGCATAAAATCCGTTACGAACTCAAATTCCTGGACAATCTTTTGTAATTCTGCAGTTCTTGCACTGATTTTTTCCTCCAGCTCCAAATTCAGTTTGTGATAATTTTCTTTGGCGATGAATAGATCATCAAGATTCTCCTTAAGCTTCTTTTCAATTTGCTTGCGTTCATCAATATTGGTTAAAGTCATTACAAGACCATCATTCATCTGGGTGGCAACAAGATCGTACCATTGAAAACTATCATCATTATTGATTTGCACTTCCGTATGTATAGGTTTTCCTGTTACAATTGCTTCCACTGCTTTTTCAAAAATGTCATGTTGCACCAATTGCGGAAATCTTTCCTTCAAAGATTTACCAATGTAATCGGCCTGCGACATATTTAAGAAACGGTCGGACTCATGGTTTGCTGCGATCCACCTGAAGTCAATGATATTCTTCCGCTCATCTTTTACCACTTTAAAAGCCATAATAGCACTAACCGAAGAATTGAATACAGCCTTGATAATATTATCCAGTTCTTTGGCCTTTGTAATATCAATGAAGGTGATCACCACACCGTCAATGCTCTGATCCTGTCTTACATAAGGCAGAATTCTCATGAAGGAAATGGTGCTGTTATTCAGGTAAACTTCCTTCTCAACCAAATTGCCGCTTTTAATTACAGCATTGATATTGGAAATAAGATTGACATTGCGAATATTGGTGGAAATATGATCGATGGGCCGGCCAATATCGCCC
>JAGIAB010000192.1 GCA_017745135.1 Flavisolibacter sp. | reverse complement strand
GAATAACATGCACCAGCTCAGAGTAACCGAATATAATTTCTGTTGTAGAAATGTGCACATTGTAAACAGGGCTAAAAGGAAACATGAGCAGAGAGGATTGCACTTTAAAGTGATGTCCGAAAAAATATAAAGAGTTATGGTGTTTACTACCTGTCTTTAAACGGAAGGATTGGATACTATTAAATCAGCCTTTCAAATTTTGAATGCAACTCCGTGATCCTTTCAATCGGGGGATCGATTTCATAATCGACTAATTCAAACCAATCATCTTTTTTTTGTACCCTGATCAGCATTGTTTTATTCCAGCCAATGGCCCTTAAATAATATAACTGAACAGGCCCCTCCTCCTCTCTCCTGAAGATCATGATCGGTCTTTCGATGACCTTGCTCATATCATCCATTACATCCCCAGACCGAATCATCTGCTTATCAAAGTCAAGTACCGTTTGTGGAATCAAAACTTTATTTCCCAGCGGATCAAAAACAGTTTTTGCCACAAGCAATGTTTAAGAGTGAAACCAATAAGAGAGATGATTATTCAACAACAAATAAATGTCTTATTGACAGTTAAAAAGATAAAAAAGATGAGAAATATATCTGCCTAAGTGTTTTTCTTAGCACCTCATAGCCTTCTTCATTTACTTATTCAACTTCTCACTAAACAGATCACACTCTTATGCAGGGAACCCATACTTTCTACTCATGGTATTTCCCTATTTTTTTAAAACGCCCGGAAAGGGGCTATGAACTCAAAAAGCCCTTAGTTAAATTGCCCTTCCTTACTGACCTGTTCTTCCGTTATCCCTTGACATTACCATTTATCTTTCCCCTTGAAAACCACGGTAATTTTTTACGAAACTAAAATGATCTGCTACCATGTTAGACGAAATGCTTATCCGCAGTGTTCACCAGATGAGCCCTTATGAACTGGAGGAAGAATGCCGTGAACTTGAGGATGCCTACGCCGAAGCCCTGAAAGACAATGAAGGCTTTGAGGTGCTGGGCCCCATATGGAAACGAATACGTGAATTACAAAGGCAATTGAACGAAAACTCCATCAGCCACAGGTAAAGAAAATGAAACATCGTTAAGTGCGTTAGAAGCGCAGCTGCATTCGGCAGGTAAATATAGTGTCCTTGCGATCGGAAGTAAAGGCGGGCAAAAGCGTGTTTTCATTCCGGACCATATTATAATAAACCAGCACATTCAAGTTAAAATAAAAAAAGGCCCCATCAAAATCCCTGGTAAGTGGGAGCAAGCGGCAGGGCTAGCTGGAATTGCGGTTGCATATAGCCACTGATATGTAAACCGGCAAATCTTTTGGCCAGGGGCCGAAGCGTATCCCTGACGAAAGGAGTTGAGTCATAATCTGATAAATATCGTTGTGAAAAGAGTTGTGTAGCCGATAATAAAAAAAATCAACAAAAACGCACTCCTGCGTACTGCTTGAACTGGCATGATTTAGTTTAGCACGATTTATGAAAAACTGAAATAAATGGCAATATTAAGTTGTGTGAATATTAAGTTATCATTAATTTATTGTTACCAAATGACGAGGTGATAATTGAACTTACCTTCGCGCAACTATTTTAAAAACGCAGATTATGAACATCTTCGCAAGATTGTTAGCTCCTAAAAACAAGATCTTTTATGAACTATTTGAGAAAAGTGCTGACAACGTGAAGCAAATGGGACAATTATTGACACAGGTGATTGGAGAACCTGATTTCGATAAAAGGCAGGGCCTGATCACTCAAATGGAAAATGTAGAGCACGATAATGATGAGCTGACGCATTTACTTTTTACGGAACTGGGAAGAAATTTCATCACACCTTTTGACCGGGAGGATATTCACTATCTCGCTTCTGCCTTAGATGATATTGCTGATTATATTTTTGCCACTGCAAAGAAGATTAACTTTTACAGGGTTAACCCGAATGATATTGGAATGCAAAAATTATCCGAGATCATTCTTCAAAGCTGTACAGAAGTACGCAAAGCCACAGGTGAGCTACGCGATATGAAGAATATGAGGACCATCACTGAGTCCTTAGTAAAGATCAACAGCCTCGAAAATGAAGCCGACGATATTTTTGATATGAGCATTGAACGGCTGTTTGCCACTGAGCCCGACGCCAAAGAAGTGATCAAGAAAAGAGAGATCTACCAGGTGATGGAAACGGCAACGGACAAGTGCGAAGATGCAGCGAACGTAATTGAATCTATCATTGTAAAATACGCTTAATTCATTTGCTAATATGCAGATGTGCCAATATGCAAATAAATACCTTCCCTATTGAAAGAGGGATTAGCACATTTGCACACCAGTACATTTGCACATTAAAATATTTATGGGTCTTATTATAGCTATTATAGCACTGGCATTGATTTTCGATTTTATTAATGGCTTTCATGATGCCGCCAACTCCATTGCAACTATTGTATCTACCAAAGTATTGACGCCGTTTCAGGCAGTTCTTTGGGCAGCCGTTTTCAACTTCGCTGCCTTTTTTATTTTTAAAGACCATGGTGTTGCCAACACCGTTGCTAAAACCGTAAAAGGCGATGTGGTCAGTGGTCATATCGGGTTGCTGATCGTTTTATCGGGATTGCTTGCTGCCATTGCATGGAACCTGCTGACATGGTGGTTTGGAATTCCTTCTTCTTCCTCCCATACATTAATAGGCGGATTTGCAGGTGCTGCTGTAGCCTATGGAGGTTTGGGAGCTATCAATAGCGATCCCATTCTCAAAACTGCCATGTTTATTATACTGGCACCATTGGTGGGAATGCTGATCGCATTTATCATTTCACTTTGGTTTCTTTTATCTTTCCGGAAAGATTTTTTACCACGCCTCGTTTCCTTAGCCATGATAGGGCTGGTGGCCTACCTGCTTTATAACAACCTGGTTTTTGACAGGGTTGAACTGGCAAAAGGCACCCACTATGAATCTTATTTCTGGCAGGTTGTTTTTTACACAAAGAATTTTAAGTGGGTACTCCTGGCTTTTATCCTGACGGTATTTGCCGTTTTCACTTTCTGGCTGAATACATTGAATGCACACAAATCAAATATCTGGTTTAAACGCCTGCAGTTGATTTCTTCAGCCGCATTCAGCATTGGACATGGTGGTAACGATGCGCAAAAGGTAATGGGTATCATCATGGCGGCCTTAGTAGCCAGCGATCCCAACACCTATCATTTGGACCACATGGTTTGGTGGGTTCCTTTGGCCTGCTATAGCGCCATTGCCCTGGGTACTATGAGCGGCGGATGGAAGATCGTAAAAACAATGGGCACAAAAATTACCAAGGTAACGCCGTTTGAAGGTGTTGCTGCTGAAACCGCCGGCGCCATTACCTTGTTTGTTACAGAAGCCCTGAAAATACCGGTTAGTACCACGCATACCATTACGGGTGCTATTATGGGTGTTGGAGCCACCAAACGTTTATCGGCGGTACGCTGGGGAGTCACCATCAACCTTCTTTGGGCCTGGATACTTACCATTCCCATCAGCGCCTTGCTGGCTGCCGGAATTTTCACTATCGTGAAGCTATTCTAACAATTTATTTACGAGTTTTGCCGCCTAAACAAAAGATATGGCAAAGATCTTAGTTACCGGCGGCTGTGGTTATATTGGTTCGCATACATTGGTTGATCTTGTGGAAAACGGCTATGATGTGATCAGTGTTGATGACAATTCCCGCTCCACTTCTGCCATATTAAAAGGTGTTGAAAAAATTACAGGCAAGCCCATCAAAAATTATAAGGTCGACCTCTGCAATTTTGATGACACCTTCGCCATTTTTGAAGAAAACCGGGATATCAAAGGCATTATTCATTTTGCAGCATTCAAAGCCGTTGGCGAGTCGGTTGAAAAGCCATTGATGTATTTCGAAAACAACCTTACCTCTTTAATTAACTTATTAAAATGCGTTCAGGAGTTCAAAACACCATGGTTTGTTTTTTCTTCCTCATGCACAGTTTACGGTGAGCCGGACACTCCCGTAGTTACGGAAGAATCACCACTAAAACCTGCCGCCTCTCCCTATGGTGCGACCAAACAAATGGGTGAGCAAATTCTTACAGAGTTTCAAAAAGCCAACAATACCAATGTTATCCTGCTCAGATATTTTAACCCGGTAGGCGCTCACCCATCCGCATTAATTGGAGAACTGCCCATTGGCAAACCTCAAAATCTTGTTCCTGCCATTACACAAACGGCAATTGGCAAGCTTCCTAAAATGACGGTGTTTGGAGATGACTATCCAACAAGAGATGGAAGTAATGTAAGAGATTATATTCACGTAAGCGACATTGCCCATGCGCATACTCTCGCCATCAAATACCTGGAAGAAGAAAAAAACAAAAGCAAGCTGGAAATTTTCAATTTAGGCACCGGCAATGGAGTTACTGTGTTGGAAGCAATCAAATCATTTGAAAAAGTAAGCGGTGTTAAATTGAATTATGAAATTGGTCCGAGACGACCAGGAGATATCATTGCCATTTATGCCAATAATGACAAGGCAAAAAATGTGTTAGGTTGGGAACCCAAACGATCACTGGATGAAATGATGGCCACTGCATGGAAATGGGAACAGCGTTTAAAAAACGATGAGCACTTCTTTTCCTCCATCCAATCTGAACTAAACTAACCAACTACATTTGTTCATATGAGCCTACTTAAAGACATTCAGCCCACAGGGAAAAAAGACACACGCAGCGGCTTTGGCGATGGTATTTTGGAAGTGGCCAGGAAGAATAAAAATGTAGTAGCGCTGACAGCCGATCTTGCAGGATCTCTGAAGTTGCATCCCTTCATTAAAGAATTTCCGGAGCGTTTTATACAGGTAGGAATTGCAGAAGCTAATATGATGGGCATTGCTGCCGGATTGACGATTGGTGGTAAAATTCCTTATGCTACTACATTCGCCAATTTTGCAACAGGGCGTGTGTACGATCAAATCCGTCAAAGCATTGCATACAGTGGCAAAAATGTAAAAATTTGTGCATCGCATGCAGGTGTTACTTTAGGCGAAGATGGAGCTACGCACCAAATACTGGAAGATATTGGCATGATGAGAATGCTTCCGGGCATGACGGTAATTGTTCCCTGCGATTACAACCAAACCAAATTAGCCACCATAGCCATTGCCGACTATGTTGGGCCTGTTTATCTAAGATTTGGACGTCCAAGCTGGCCTATATTCACCAATCCGCATGAACCATTTGTAATTGGCAAAGCAGAAAAGTTTTCAGAAGGAACTGATGTGAGCATTTTTGCCTGTGGTCATTTGGTGTGGAATGCCATACAGGCCGGCGCTGCTTTACAGGAAAAAGGCATTAGCGTTGAAGTCATCAATATTCATACAGTAAAGCCACTTGATGAAGAAGCGATCATTACTTCCATTCGCAAAACCAAATGCGCAGTAACTGCCGAAGAGCACAACATTTACGGCGGCATGGGCGATGCTGTAGCACAAGTTGCAGCCAAACATTTCCCCATTCCGATTGAATACATCGGAACCAACGATACGTTTGGTGAAAGCGGCACCCCTGCAGAGCTGCTGAAAAAATACAAACTGGATGTTCCTGATATTATTGCTGCTGCTGAAAAGGCAATAGCGAGAAAGAAGGGATAGGATTGAAAGTTGTTAAATGCATTTATGAAATCTGCCTGTTGGGCAGATTTTTTTATGGGCTAACCTGCATTGCTACTCGTATGTTTGATATCTGTTAGTTTTAAAGAGCTAATGTGAAAAGGTGGTGAGAACAGAAGTGCTACTAAGCAGTCCGTGTTTGTGATATGCTGGTCAATAGGAACTGTCTCACTGCCTTTTATCTTTTAGAGTCGGAACAGAATGTAAGGAAGGGAGCAGCAATGGCTTTTTATCCTGAATAACTTCTACGAGAAAAGACGAAGAAAGGTTTTTCACCTTGGCAGTTAAATCATCTGCTTTATGAATCAAGTCCGCAAACAGGCCGCCGGTATTGACGTGGCCAAAGAAGAACTGGTAGTTAGTTTCAGCACCCTGGCAGAAGACGGAACCATCACGCACCTGAGCTGCCGCAGTTTTCCCAACACCGAAAAGGGGTTTGCCGCTTTGGTCAAAACGTCCCGCCAGGTGTTTGAACCAGAGAAGCCGATGCACTACATCATGGAAGCCACCGGCGTTTATTATGAGGCTTTAGCGTACTATCTGCATAAGGCCAGCCTGTTGGTT
>JAGIAB010000191.1 GCA_017745135.1 Flavisolibacter sp. | reverse complement strand
CACTTACGTGGATATTTATATCAACGATCAGTACATAACAAGAATGAATGATTTTAACCGCTATGGAAACAACGCAGGACTGGAAGTATATAACTATCAAACCATTTACTTTGACAACCTGGTTATCAGGAAACTTTGATCAGGTTTTTAACCAGGCAAGGCAAAGCTTATCAAAGATTTTATAGTTAAGAATAAGTTCTGCTTCATTTCCCAATAAAAATTTCACTGGTAAATTTCCGCAAGGTTGCAGCTTAAAGGGCTGCAACCTTATTTTTTCACTGAAGTCGACACCGCCATAACTCCACCATTTATAAACCGCTTCTTTACAACACCACATAAGCGTCAATTTCGGATTTGGAATTTCAGATTCAGGATTTTCATGATCGAGTAGCACCAGTTCATCCTCATTTAAAAACTTGTTTTTGATCCGCTCAATCCTTGATGTTGGCACCTCCACATCCACGCCTACCCTTTCTGTTGTGCTGACAATGGCAGCAGCATAATTATCGCAATGAGAAATGGAAAAGTGATAGGCTTCACCTTCCAGGAAAGGCTTCCTGGTATCGGCAATTTTAATAAGAGATACCGGGAAATCGGGAAACAAATGTTGCAATAAAAACCTTCCGGCAAGATGTTGCAGGCGCTTGTGCGGATGGGTAATTTCTCTTTGCAAAGGAACATGCTGCAAAAAGAAATCCTCATCTTCTTCTATTTTCCAAATTCCAAGCTTTGTGGTTTCGTCAATATCCTGTTGAAAAAAAATGGGCATGATTCCAAATTTCACGATTATTTTGCCACGCTAATAAAATAAATATGATCCTTTCAGATAAACGCATTCTCGAAGAAATGGAAAAAGGTACAATTAAGGTTGAACCTTACCGCCGCGAATGTTTGGGAAGCAATAGTTATGATGTTCATCTTGGAAGACACCTGGCCACTTACAGGGAGCACATTCTTGATGCAAAAAAGCATAACGAGATCGAGCATTTTGAAATTCCGGAAGAAGGTTTTGTGCTTTATCCTCATATTTTTTATTTGGGTGTTACCGAAGAATACACCGAAACGCATGCACATGTTCCCTTCCTGGAAGGAAAATCATCAACTGGCCGTTTAGGAATTGATATACACGCCACAGCCGGAAAAGGTGATGTAGGTTTTTGCGGCAACTGGACTTTGGAAATTTCAGTGAAGCAACCTGTGAAAGTTTACCGGGGAATGCCGGTGGGACAATTGATTTATTTTCCTGTTGAAGGCGAGATCGAGGTAAAATACAATCAAAAGAAGGATGCGAAATACAGCGGTCAGCCCAACAGGCCGGTGGAAAGCATGATGTGGAAGAACAAGTTTTAGTTCTTCAAAATTCGTTTCCTGTACTTCTCGTAATAAAAGAAAGGATTGTTGCCGGACAATCCTTTCAAATAGTTATACCGATCACTTATCAAATTAATGATAATCGTCTTCGGCAAATCGTGTTCTCGCATGTCCCCTAATGGTATAAACCGTTCCGGGATCATCTTCAAATTCAATCTTCATATAAATGCTATCAGTGATCACTCCATTTTTGGAATGTCCTCCGTTCTCGATGATTTTACCATCGGTAACTGTCACCTTAATGTTGTACTGATCAACTACTGACACCGCCTGGTTGGCACTGAAACTAAGATTGCTGGGATCTGCATTGACTTTAATCTTAAAATCCCAGATTTCTCCCTGGTCATCTATCCAAATCTGGTTGTTGGTGTTGGCCGATGTATTGTACGTTGCAATATGACCGAAATCAGTGAGCTCGGTTCCTCCCGGATCATATAGTTTCACCCACCACTCATTTGACATCTTTTGTGTTGCAGTACCGCCTACATCAGGTTTCTTCTGGCAGGAGGTTAAATAAACAAGCGTTATAGTTGTTATGCAAATGATTAGTTTTTTCATGTTCTTAGTCAGTTTAATTGTTATTGCTTTTGCCAGTTGCGGTTTGAATTACTGATGCCGTAGTTGGAAAGACTTAAAGTATAAACCAGGCGTTTGGTTGCAGGATTGTAAGTACCTGTTCCAAAAATGGGCCCATACCCTGTGTTTTGGTTGGGAACGGAAATAGTAAGTCCATCAAGAGAGATAAAAACAACAGGAATTATTGTTGCTGCATTCCATACATTGTCGGTGGTATAAACACCCTCGGCAACTTTTGTAACCGTTGAAGTATAGCCACCGGCTACATAATCATACTTGCCCGACAGGTCAACACCTGGATTTTCATGTGCCGGAAGAACAACAACTGTCCTTGAGACTGTGGCTGGAAAACCATCTTTATTAGTAGCACTGTATGTAATCACATACAAACCCGGCTGATTGATATTGACAGAACCCGTGGTTGTAACATTGATTGTAGAACTTCCTTCTTTTGCTGTTACCCCGGCTTCAGTATAGGTAGCTCCCTTAACAATGGAAACATAAGGGCTGCCAGCCATGGTAAGAACAGGATACACCGTTACATCTGAAATTCCAACTTTGGTATCAGTGTTATGGATCTCGTCTTTTTTGCACGATGAGAATACAAAAGCAACGACTATGATAATTAACGGGATGATTTTTTTCATACTAGAAGATTAAGATGAATTAGAATTTTAAAGAGACCACCACACCGGGGTACTCAAAGGAACGCTTGCCGGCGTATTGGGATTAGCCGTCCTTTCCTTATTTGGATACGGCAACCTTTTTCCAAATTGTCCAGCGGGCAAAGCCGAATTTTTAGAAACAACAAATTGTCCCGGCACATAAGCAGGGTTGATAGAGTACACCGGGCTGGTTTTAGGATAGCCGGTTCTGTTTCTTTCGAAATAACCTTCAAGATAATGAACACCATACCCGAACGAAATCCATTTCTGAACAATGATTGCTTCAAGCTTTTGCTCAAACGTTCCGCCCGAAGGATATTCATAAGCGCCTCCCGGAGCAATAAACGAAGCTCCGTTCTGGCCCATAGAGGCAAATGAAGCCAGCACTCCCTGGTCGTACAATGCTTTTGCATCAGCGCCATTGAAATATCTTAACCTTGCTTCTGCCTGGAGGAAGTAGGATTCCGCGGCAGAAATAAAGATCACAGGATCGGTTGCTCTTTGAACAAGAGCCGGCACTGTTCCATAAGCAGGATCGGTATTCAAATAATCACCCTGGTGCATGGTAGCAGGTGTAGCACTTCCATAGAAATAACTAATTCTTGGATCAGCCTTCACTTTTAAAAATGAACCCAGCGTGTAAGTTGCTCTAAGGTTTGTTGAAGTGTTCAATCCCTGGATGTTCTGTTCATACATAGGATTGTCCTGCCCCGGTTCTGCTATAAATCCGCTAACACCTGCATCCACCGTTAAAAACCGGGCACCTGAGTTGTACAGTTTTTGTATTCCTGCCTGTGCTTCTGTTGGCTTTTTGTTTACCATACGCAAGTACATTTTTAACTCGAGCGTATTAGCAAACTGTATCCATTTATTGATATTGTTGCTGGAAATCCAGTCAGCATCAGCAGTCAAGCCAGTACCTGCACCCGGAAAAACAATATCGGCACTTCCAGCGGGGATATTGGTGCTGGCCGTAAAATCTTTTGCAAGAGCCGCATCAAGACTATCTAAAAGCGATTTGTAGATGCTGTAACCTTCATCGAATTTTGGAGTAAGATTAGCAGAACCTTGTAAGGCCTCGGTAAATGGAATATCTCCATACAAATCAACCAAAACCTGCGTGGTGTAGGCCTTCATCACAGTAGCCATCAAAAAGAAATTCCAGTTTTTTTCTTCTCTTGCCTGGTTTATAATAAGCTGAAAATTTGGGAGTGCACGCACAAACAATCCTTCATAAGCTCTTTCAAAGTCAAGACCATTTAAATTATACTGTTCCCACGTACGGTATTGATTGGCAAATGCAGACTGAGTAGCATATTGCCCCCAAATTGCACCTAGTATGGCATACTCTCCTCCTACTTGTGCTGCGGTAGCCATTACCGCTGACGGAAATACCAATTTTGCATTAGCCTGCTCCACGCCGGGAACATTGGGGCTTTTGTTGATATCCAGAGTTTTTTTACATCCTGCAACTACAAGCACTGTCAGCAGAATGAACAGGCAGGAAGTTTTCAAAAATATTTTCATGGTAATAATTTTTAGAAATTAGCTTTTAGTGAAAAACCGAAGTGATACTGGGTTGGAGCTGTTCTGTATTCACCAAACTGGCTTGTCAAATCATTTCCCAAATTCGATGCTTCGGGATCGATGTAAACGTTTGACGAAGGTGTCCACAACAGAAGGTTTCCGCCGTAAGCTGTGAGGGTTAAACCCGTGGCTCTTATTTTTGAAGCCCATGAAGAAGGAAGCCTGTAAGCAAGACTAATATCTCTTAGTTTTAGGAACGACCTGTCAATAAAAGTGTATTGATACGTAACCTGGTCATTTGTAGCGTGGTTCCAATAGTCGTCATAATCAGCTTCCAAAACAGGTGTAATATTCTCTTCATAAATTGGCTTGCCCTGCGCATCAGTACCGGTTTGAATTACTGAATTCGGAATAATGAAAGGGCGCCTGTCATTGTACGTTGTGGTATAGGCGTTACCAACGAATAAAAGCAATTCAGCAGTGCCACTGTACATCACACCACCTTTCCGGTAATCAAGACTAAAATTCAAATTCCAGTTTTTATAAGAAAAGCCATTGGTTAAGCCCATCATATAATCATAGTCGGCGTTTCCATAAAATCCTTTCTCATCTGATAAGACGGGAAGGCCTGTAGCCGGATTGATGATTACTCTTCCATCCTCGGTTTTTTTAGGAACAGAAGCATAAATACCCGTTACCGGCTTGCCTGGATATGCCCGCATTTCTGCATTGAAGGCGTAATAAGTAGGTATCCTGACATAATCGGGACCTCCGGTCAGCTCAAGGATCTTATTCCAGTTTTTAGTAAAGGTGTAGTTGATGTTCCAGGCGAAATTTCTGTTGCTAACCGGTTTGATATCGGTTGCTACTTCAATTCCTTTGTTTTGCGTTGTGCCTATGTTTTGAACCAACGTAAGAAAGCCGGTAGATGGCGCAATGGGCACAGCAAAGATTTGTCCCTTGGTTCTTTTATCGTAAAGAGTGATATCAAAACCAAGCCTGTTGCCAAAAAATCTTGCTTCTACCCCGGCTTCTGCTTCAGTTGTAATAATAGGCTGAAGATTTTCATTAGCGATTTGTGTAGACAGCCTGAAACTGCTTACACCGTTAAAAGGAAAGTTTACATTTCCGAACGGAATAGGTATTGACCCCAGTACAAGACTCGATGCAGTCAGGTAAGGTAATGGATCGGAACCCGTTTTACCATAACCTGCCCTGAATTTCAAAAGTGATACTTTGCTGTTAGCCAGGTCAAAACTTCTTGAAGCAATCCAGGCAAGATTTGCCCCGGGATAAAAGAACGAGTTGTTATTGATCGGTAAAGTTGACGACCAGTCGTTCCTGGCATTCACAGTAAGATAAACTTGCTCCCTGTAACCTAATACCGCCTGGCCATAAGTTGCCATCGATCTTCTTAAAGTAGTTTGATCGGTTGAATTCGGCTTTATGGTAGAATTGGAAAGATTGTAAAATCCGGGGATCAGCAGCTTTGTAATTTCTGTCAGTAGAAACTTAGTTTCCTGTTGATTGTAGTTATATCCTGCAAGAGCTTCCAGACTGATATTTTCACCAATTGATTTGTTGTATCGCAGGATGAAATCACCATTAATAGAACCGGCGTATTCATTACCTTCTCTTACGCTTCCATCGTCAGGTTTTCTGATAGCGCCTTCGGGATTGTTCCCGGCATTCCAACTGCCTGGCTTTGGTGCATTGACAGCTTTATAAGCAAATGTTCTTGCATTTGCAAAATCGCCACCCACTCTTAATTGTGCAGAAAATGCCGGGGTGAATTTATAGCTCATATCCACATTACCAAAAAACCTGTCTGATGTTTGAGTAGCCCTGTTTTGATAAAGTGAGTAATAAGGATTCTCTGCATAAGGAGTAAAATAATTGTCGACATTAAAGAACTTATTCGTGTAATCTCTGAAGTCAGTAATCTTTATATCCGTTGGTATTTGCAGAATGTCTTCAAACAGGGAACTACCCGCAGCATCTGCCTGTCCTGTGAAAGGCGCATTGGCTTTCCTGTTCACATAATTAAATGAAGAATTGATAGTAAAGTTGCCAAACCTGCTGTTGGTTCTTAAAGCAAAGCCATTGCGGTTGAGCAGGTCTGTAG